>JAITTD010000315.1 GCA_031287245.1 Bacteroidales bacterium | reverse complement strand
AAAAAACTTTTTTATGCCGCGCGCTTGGAGATCTGAAAAATTTTATCTACTTTTGCACCATTATTTTAAAACTTAAATATATATAATATGAATGTAAAGAATTTTTTATTCGGTTTATTGCTGGTTCCGGCATTGGCAATCGGATTCAATTCCTGTAAGGACAAAGACAAGGAAGACAAGGATTATGCAGCAGAAATTGCTGGAAGTTACAAAGGGGATGTCACCGGCAAAGTTGAGTTCACTGGTGCTGAGATAGAGAAAGTGGAAGATGTTATCATAACAGTGACACGAGACGCTGAAAATCATGTGCTGTTGGCTGCGAAATTGACAGTTACTGTTGGTGGACAAGGTATCCCTTTCGATATTAACAGTTCTTCCAAGGTTTCAACGGATGGCAAGTCCTCCATCAATGGAGAAGCCAAGATTGATTTACCTGCTGCGGCGCTTGCACCTTTGGTGCCTGAGGCGTTTCTACCATCATTGGAGGCTCTATTAGGTAAGCCGGATGCTAATGGCATCTACAAGGATGTTCCTGTTTCGATAACAGGCTCATTTGCTTCCAATAAGGCAAATTTAACCATATCGATGTTAGCCAGTCAGGTCAATTTGAATTATACCGGAACGAAGCAATAATATTGCCGAAGTCCTTTTAAAGAACAATACAATCATCTTTTTGCGTAGAAAGTTTTTTTTACGCAAAAAGATTTGTTGTATTATTACCTGCAAAATATTCATCCCATGACTGCTTCTCAAATTATTTTTATCATCATCGTTGCGATTCTCGTCATCCATTTTCTGTTTGAAAGTTGGCTGGAGTATCTCAACCTGAAAAATTTGTCGGAAAAACTGCCTTCGGAGTTGAGCGATATTTATGACAGTGCAAAACACCGGCAATCGCAGCAATACGAGAAGGGGAATATTCGTTTTGGGTTCACAGTCTCTACGGCAAACCTCATCATCATTCTGCTGATGCTGTTTTGGGATGGATTCGCTTATGTTGATCGTCTTGCTGCCTCGTGCAGTACGCATTACATACTGCAACCCATCATCTTCTTCGCTATTTTGGGCGTGGCGCTGCAATTGCTCAACACGCCGTTTTCCGTTTACCACACGTTTGTGCTGGAAAAAAAATACGGATTCAGCACAACCACACCTCAACTCTATATAACAGATACCATCAAAAATTTGCTGTTGACCGCTATCATCGGCGGCGGTATTTTGGCGCTTGTCGTCTGGTTCTACCATCTTACCACAGACTGGTTTTGGGTGTGGACGTGGATTTTGATGACCGTCTTCTCGCTGTTCATGGCGGCTTTTTATTCTTCGTTGATCGTTCCGCTGTTCAACAAGCAAACGCCGTTGGAAGATGGCGAACTGAAAACTGCCATCATGCAGCAAGCCGATGCGGCAGGCTTCCAACTGGACAGGATTTACACTATCGACGGGTCGAAACGGTCAACGAAAGCCAATGCGTATTTTACCGGTATGGGGCGGAAAAAACGCATCGTACTCTACGACACACTCATCAAAGAGTTGTCTGTTGACGAAATTGCAGCGGTATTGCTGCACGAAATAGGGCACTATCGAAAGAAACACATCGTCACATCCATGATTTTGTCGGTAATACAGTCGGGCGTGATGCTCTATATTTTCTCGCTTTGTGTGTCGCAGCATGTGCTGTCGCAGTCTTTGGGGGTGAATGTTGCCGGTTTTCACATCGGATTGATTGCTTTTGGGATTCTCTACACGCCCATATCCATATTCACAGGCTTGGGCATGAATGTCTTATCACGGAAACATGAATACCAGGCAGATGCCTTTGCCGGTCGGTTTGGTAAGGCAGACGCTTTGATCGGCGCCTTGAAGAAACTTTCGCACAACAATCTCTCCAACCTTACGCCGCATCCTTTCCACGTTTTTTTCCATTATTCGCATCCCACCCTGTTGCTGCGGATACAAAAACTGAAAGGCTCCTATTCGTAGTCAATCCACACTTTCATTTCGCCTGCTTCGCGGTTGTCCCACGCATAGTAGGGTATCAGACTGATATTTTGCCCGTCGGCAAGGGCTTTTACAAGCGTTACCCCATTCAACACCGACGGTTCGTAAACGGCGGTAAATTGTGTGGCGGGCGAAAGTTTTAGTTTATCAAAGTCCTGTGGGTTATCAATGGATTCTGCGCAGTAAACAACAGGTCCGCGCTGGACAGCCCGTTTGCCGATGTTTTCCTTCACGCGGGAATCAGCAGCCACTAATTCGACGGGCATCTCCAGATGAAGTGTAATCAGGTCGCCGGTTTTCCACTTGCGGCTTAGCACGGCGTAGCCGGATTGAATGTTCAGAACGTCTTGTTTTTCATCGTTTATCGTGATAGAGTATGCCTTGCACCATGCCGGAATACGCAGCCTGACCTCCTTTTTCAAAGGCGACTGTATGGTCAGTTTCACTGTTCCGTCCCACGGATAATCCGTTTCCTGCAGCAATTTTACCTGTTCTTTTCCGATTTTGAACTCGGCGCTATTGCCGATATACAGGTTCACCCAAACGGCGTCGGCTGAGGTTCCATAGATATAATTGCCGATGGACGGTACAAAACGGGACACCTGACTGGGGCAGCAAGCGCAACCGTACCAAGCCTGTCGATGGTGGGCGCCCTTTGAAGCCAGCGGATTAACGTAGAAAAAGCGGTCGCCGGCTAAGGAAATGCCCGCCAGTGCGCCGTTGTACATGGAACGTTCCAACACGTCCATATATTTTGCATCGCCGGTAAACCCGTTCATTCGCGAGTTCCAGTAAACCATCCCCACCGACGCGCAGGTTTCGCAATAGGCGTCGTAGTTCGGCAGGTCGTAGTCTTCCGTAAAACCTTCGTTGTGGCGGGAAGAGCCGATGCCGCCCGTGATGTACATATTGCGCAGCACCACATCATCCCACAGGCGGTGCATCGCATCCACATATCCGGTATCGTTTTTGAGCGCTGCCACGTCTGCCATGCCGCAATACAGGTACATTGCACGAACGGCGTGCCCTGCAATATCCTTCATATCGCGAACAGGCGCATCATCCTGATGGTAAACGGTGCTCCAGTTCTTGTTGCCGTGTCCATGACCGCGTTCTTCCAGCAGCCAGTTGGCGAAATCAAGGTAACGCGCATCGCCGGTTGCCTGATACAGTTTGACCAGCGCCAGTTCAATCTCTTCATGCCCGGGCACCCAGTGACGCTTTTCGGGTCCGAAGGTATCCATCATGTGGTTTGCCATTTTAACAGCGACATCCAGCAGTTTGCGCTTCCCTGTTGCCTGATAATAGGCGACTGCCGCCTCTGTCATGTGTCCCGCGCAGTACATTTCGTGCATATCCATGTCCGACCAGCGCTTTTCCAAACCGGTCAAGGTGTAGAACGTATTGATGTAGCCGTCCGGTTGTTGGGCAGCGGCAAATTTATCTATCCATTCGTCCGCTTTCTTTTCCAATTCGGGATTGGGATTGTTTTTGAGGGTATAGGCGATGCCTTCAAGCGCCTTATAAACGTCGGAATCATCGAAATAAATCCCCGAATGCTTCCCTTCGCCTTTGGCAGCATTCTCAAAGTTCTGTATCCGCCCTGTCTGATTTTCAATCTGGTCGATGCAAACAGCCAAAGTGGTGGTGGCATGGCTTTGCAGTCGTGGCGTCCAAAAGTGATCGCTAATTTTCACGTGCGAAAAATCAACCTGCGCCACTTTTTTGAGCGATTCGGAGCCGGTTTTCGCGCATCCGGCAAGGAAAACAGAAGTACAGACAAGTAATAAACGGTATTTCATGATCTTTATAATATATAAGAATTGAAGCGCAAAAGTAGATAAAACAATTAAAAATTACGAATTAAAATTTACGGGCGGATTCGTAATTTTTAATTCGTAATTCGTCATTGAAAAAACTCGCGGTGTACCGCGAATGTCTCGCGGTGCACCCCGAATGTTTCGCGGTGTCCCCCGAATGCTTCGCGGTGTCCCCCGAATGTCTCGCGGTGTCCCCCGAATGTTTCGCGGTGTCCCCCGAACGTTTTGCGGTGTTCCTTTTTTCATCCTTGTCAATTCTTAAATTTTAATTATTTTTGCGACTTTTAAAAAATACGCATTTGAAAGCAGAAATCATTACAATTGGAGATGAATTGCTGATTGGACAGGTGGTTGACACCAACTCGGCGTTCATTGCCAGAGAACTGAACAAGGCAGGCATCACGGTTTTTCAGATCACCACCGTTTCCGACTCACGCGAGCATATATTGACAGCCTTGCGAGAAGCCTCTCAGCGTGTTAAAACAGTGTTGATTACAGGCGGTTTGGGACCCACCAAAGACGATATCACCAAAACCACGCTTGCCGAATACACCAACGACCGCTTGGTGACGCATGCGGAAACCCTTCGCCGGATCGAAGCCATGATGCTTGCCCGCAATATGACGATGAACCCTCTGAACAGGACGCAGGCGGAAGTGCCGGAACACGCCGTGGTGATTCCCAACAGTTGCGGCACAGCGCCCGGTATGTGGATCGAAAAAGACGGAGTACGCTACATTTCCATGCCCGGCGTCCCTTTTGAAATGAAAACCATGATGGAAAACGAAATACTGCCGCGCCTGCAACAGATAAACACCGATGTGGTGATACACCGCACACTGCTGGTGTATGGAATACCCGAATCCGCTCTGGCTTTGCAGATAGCGCAGTGGGAAGACCGCCTTCCGGCAACCATCCAACTTGCCTATCTTCCGGCAAGCGGAACAATTCGTTTACGCTTGTCAGCCACAGGTTCCGACAGGAATATCCTCGAAAATCAGGTAGAAAAAGCCATTGATGAAGTGCGCCCCTTGCTGGGAAAGAATTTGCTAAGCGTTGATATTGAACAGGTGGAAGCCCTTGCGGGACAACTGCTAATCAACCACCAAAAGACCATTGCCACTGCCGAAAGTTGCACCGGAGGCAACATTGCCCGCCTGATTACTTCCATCGCCGGAAGTTCAAGATATTTCAAAGGCGCTGTGGTGGCTTACGACAATGAGGTGAAATGCAATGTATTGAAGGTAAACCAGCAGGACATTGAAACGCACGGCGCTGTGAGCCGCGAAGTGGTGGAGCAGATGGCGCAGAACGTCCGTACCCTGTTGGAAACAGACTACGGCATTGCCACCTCAGGCATTGCCGGTCCGGGAGGCGGCACAGCCGAAAAACCTGTCGGCACGGTTTGGGTTGCCGTAGCAGACGCCTCGCAAACCGTATCAGCCCTGTTCCATTTCGGCAACAACCGCGAAAACAACATACTCCGCGCCACCAATGCCGCATTTAATATGCTGTTTGAACGAATGCAAAAATAAAATGGCTGTTTACGAATTGCAAATAATGATAAAAAATCACTACCTTTGCGGAGATTAAAATAATTACTTTTGTGCATGGTCAAAAAAAGTTTATTATCGGTATTATTCATCTTTTTCGCGCTGACACTTCACGCGGAAGAGGTCAAAGTGACAGTCAACTGCCCGCGAGTGGTGAAGGTGGGCGAGCCGTTTCAGTTGGATGTGGAAATCAATGGGAAGGGTTCACAGCCTGCATTTGCTGAAATGACGGCGTTCAAAGTGCTTCGAAGCATGGGGACGCAACAGCAGGTGCAAACTTCCATGTCGGGCGGGAAATTTGTTTCGTCCGTCATCGTTGTCTATTCGTATGCTGTGCAGGCTATGCAGGAGGGTACGCAGGATTTTCCAGCAGTGGAAGTGACTGTGGATAAAAAGAAGTATCAGTCAAGCCCTGTGCCGGTGCAAGTGGTGGCAGGCAATGCTTCCGCGCAGGCACAAGCGCAACAAGGCGGCGCTACGGCACAACCGGATAATTCGCAAGTGCAAACTGACAACCGCGAGGTGTTTGTCAGCGTTATTCCAAGTCGAAGCAAGATGTATCAGGGCGAATACATCACAGCCACCTTGAAACTGTTCTCGAAAGTGGATATTTCAAGTATCAATGATGTGAAATTCCCCACGTTCGACGGTTTTTTCAAACAAGACCTGGATACGCCCCCGCTGCGAAGCCTTGAACGCGAAACGGTGAACGGAGAAGTTTACGGCGCGGGCGTGTTGAAACAAATCATCCTGTTTCCGCAAAAAAGCGGCACATTAACAATCAGTCCGTGTTCCATGGAAATCGGCATTGCGCAGCGCGTACAAACCCGTTCACACAGCATATTCGACGGTTTTTTCGGTGGTACACAGGTGCAGACCGTTCCCCGCGAAGTGAAAAGTTATCCAGTAAATATCACCGTATTACCGCTTCCGGAAGGGAAACCTGCCTCTTTCAGCAATGCGGTGGGGCAACTGAAATTGAACGTTTCTGTTGATAAAACGGAGGTGAAGGCAAACGATCCAATCACATTGAAAGTGGTGATTTCCGGCACAGGCAACATCAAATTTGCAGACGCCCCGAAAGTCAACTTTCCGCCCGATTTTGAAGCGTTCGACCCCAAGGTCAATACGAATCTCAACACTACGGCAACATCGGGAAGCAAAACCTTTGAATATGTGATTGTGCCCCGCCACGGAGGAGTTTACAAGTTGCCTGCCATCGAGTTTAGTTTCTTCGACCCGCAGGCAAAGCAATACAAGAGCCTTCATTCCGAAGAATACACCATAACGGTGGAAAAAGGAGAAGAACAGCCCGGTTCAACTGCTATCAGCGGAATAACACGTGAAGACGTTAAATTTATCGGTAAGGACGTGCGCTATATCAAGCAAAACTACGACTCACTGCACAAAAAGGGCGATTACTTCTTTGGAACGTGGAAATTCCTGCTGTGGTTTATTGTCCCTTTGCTGGGCTTTGCGACCATCGTTTATTTTCGCCGCAAATACATCCGCAAATATTCCGATTTGGCTTTCGTGAAAAACAAACACGCCAATCGCTATGCTTCCAAAAGATTGAAAAAAGCATCGACTTTCATGAATAGCGGGCAGCAAACCCTCATGTATGAAGAACTTTCAAGAGCCTTGTGGGGCTATCTCAGCGATAAACTGAATATTCCGGTGGCTGACTTGTCAAAAGATGCAGGAAAACAGACAATGCAGCAAAATAAGGTTCCTGAATCACTGATAGATGAATTTATCGGAGTGATTGACGATTGCGAATTTGCCCGTTATGCGCCTTCATCCGGCAATGCGGATATGAAAACGCTTTACAATCGTGCCGTTGACGTCATTGATAAAATGCAAAGGACAATATGAGAACAGTATTCATTACATTATGGATTGCAGTTTCGACAGCGCTTCACGCTTCGAACATTGACAGTACGCTGAATCGTGCAGCGCTGTTGTATCAGCAAAATGAGTTTACGGAAGCCTCCCGACTCTATCAGACATTGGCGGATTCCGGCTGGACTTCGGCAGCCCTGTTTTACAATATGGGCAACGCCTGCTTCAAAAACCACGACATCAAATCAGCCATCCTGTATTACGAACGCGCCAAACGGCTGGCGCCCAACGATGAAGACCTCGATTGGAACCTGCAACTGACGCGATCGCTCATCTTCGACAAGGTGGAAGCGGTGCCTGAACTTTTCTTCATCACCTGGGGAAAAAACCTGCGCGACCTCCTTTCTGTTCGTGCGTGGGCGTGGCTAAGCATCTCGTTGTTCATCGCTTCGCTGCTGATGGCGCTTGGCTTCCTGTTTTTGCGCAGGTTAAACCTCAAACGGATTGCTTTTTCTGTGGGCGTAGTCAGTTTTTTGCTTTGTAGCGGCTCATGCGCTTTCGGATGGCTGCAAAAAGCCAATGTGGAGCGCATTGACGAAGCGATTGTGTTTGCCCCCTCCGTCACACTTAAAAGTTCGCCTGATGATAGCGGCAACAACCTGTTTATACTGCACGAAGGCGTCAAGGTGTATATCACAGACCGCGTGGGCGAATGGTGCGAAGTGCGCATTGCCGATGGAAACAAAGGTTGGATGCGGGCAAAGGATTTGGAAGTAATATAAACCAATGAATATCTATCAACTCCGGTTGAGATGGAACTTTTTGCTATTGACAGGCGCTGTTTCCATTGCTGTCGGCTCGCTGTTATACACGCACAGCCTCATTCAGGAATTGTCGGAGGAAGAACACAGAAAAATGGCGCTGTGGGTGGATGCATACCGAAATTTGGTAGATGCCGAAGACGATGACGCCAATCTCGATTTTTATATGCGGGTGATTGAGAACAACACAACCATTCCGGTCATTTGGACAGACGAAAACCTGCATATCATTGACACCCGCAACCTCGACACACTGAAAGTGAAGAAGGCAGGCTATTTAGATGCGCGATTGAAGGCGATGCAGGACAAGTACCCGCCCATTGTCGTCCGCTTTGACGGGCAAATACAGTATATCCACTTCGACGATTCGTTGATTCTCTATAAATTAGTGTATTATCCATACGTGCAGTTAGGGATTATCATACTATTCGTGCTCATCGCGTATTTTGCTTTCAGTGCGTCCCGCAAATCGGAACAAAACAAGGTATGGGTAGGCTTGTCGAAAGAAACAGCGCACCAGTTAGGCACCCCTCTTTCGTCATTGCTTGCCATCACAGAATTGTTGAAAACACAAGACATTGACCAGACATTGGTCAACGAGTTGGAAAAAGATGTGGCACGACTTAATTCCGTGACAGATCGCTTCTCGAAAATAGGTTCCACACCAACATTTCCCATGACCGATGTAGGACAGGCTATCATCCAAAGCCTGATGTATATCCGAAAACGCTCGCCCGACAAGGTGAGCATCACGTTCACACCGCCGTCGCAGCCTGTCATGGCGCCATTGAGCGAAACGCTGTTCAGTTGGGTGATTGAAAACCTGTGCAAAAACGCCCTGGATGCGATGGGCGGAGTCGGAAACATCCACATTGAAGTCACTTGCGGAAAACACATCATCGTGGATGTGAGCGATACCGGCAAAGGTATTCCCAAGAGCAAGCACAAATCCATATTCAAACCGGGGTACACCACCAAATCAAGAGGGTGGGGGTTGGGATTGTCGCTCAGCAAACGCATTATCGAATCCTACCACCACGGACGTATTTTCGTGCTGCATTCCGAACCGGACAAGGGAACCACGTTTAGAATAATGTTTAATGATTAATGTTTAATTATTAATGAACTCGTAATTCGTAATTTTTAATTCATAATTCATAACTCGTAATTCATAACTCGTAATTCATAATTCGTAATTCATAACTCGTAATTCGTAATTCATAATTCATAATTCATAATTCGTAATTTTTAATTCGTAATTGATATGCACTGCCTCAACGCCTCCTCTATCGA
>JAITTD010000222.1 GCA_031287245.1 Bacteroidales bacterium | reverse complement strand
TTGATAAACAGGATTTAAGCGGAACAGACAAAGTAAAAACCAAGATAAAAAAGAACAAATGACACCAGAAGACATTCGCAATATATTGGAAGCCGTGAAACAGGGCAGTCAGGACGTGGACACTGCATTGGAAAGCCTGAAGGAACTACCGTTTACCGAAATGGGGTTTGCCAAGATTGACAATCACCGGCAATTGCGCACCGGTTATCCCGAAGTGATTTTTTGCGCAGGGAAAACGATTGAGCAGGCATTGCAAATTATCCGGCTCATGTATGGTCAACACCACAATATTCTGGGAACTCGTGCATCGGAAGAATTGTATCAGTGTGTGAAAAAGGAATTTCCCGAAGCCGAATACAACGTTGCAGCACGGGCTATCGTCATTCGCCGTGAGGAAATTCTGCTGACAGACAGTTATATATCCATTGTCACAGCCGGCACTGCCGATATACCGGTGGCAGAGGAGGCGGCAGTCACTGCGGAACTCTTTGGCAACCGCGTAGAGCGCATTTTCGATGTGGGCGTGGCAGGCATTCATCGCCTTTACAGCCGGTTGGACTTGATACGCGGCGGGCGTGTCATCATTGCTGTGGCTGGTATGGAAGGAGCGCTTCCGGGTGTGTTGGGCGGTTTGGTGGACAAACCGGTGATAGCTGTGCCCACCAGTGTGGGCTATGGCGCCAACTTTTCGGGACTTTCTGCGTTGCTCACCATGCTCAATTCCTGCGCAGCCGGCATATCGGTGGTAAATATCGACAACGGATTCGGCGCAGGCTATATAGCAAGCCTCATCAATAAAATAAAATAGAACGCAGCATAACGTCAATGGGAATAGAGAAAGGCATATTCAACCGGACAGCATTGTTGCTGGGCGATGAATTGATGGAAAAGATAATGACCAAGCGGGTGATACTGTTTGGCGTGGGCGGAGTAGGCAGTTGGTGTGCTGAAAGTTTGGTTCGTTCCGGCATTCGCCGGTTGACTGTTGTGGATTCCGACAAGGTGTGCATCACCAATATCAACAGGCAGTTGATGGCTACCACCAAGACCGTAGGCAAGGTAAAAGTGGAAGTGCTCAAAGAGCGACTGCTGGAAATCAATCCCAAAGCCGAAATTACGGCATTGCAGATGATATACGACAAGAATACCTGCGATTCTTTTCAAATGGACAGTTATGATTACATCATTGATGCGATTGACAGCCTGACCAACAAAATTCACCTGATCCGAACTGCCACCAAAACGCCTGCCGTGTTACTGTCCTGTATGGGTGCAGCCCTCAAAATAGACCCAACGCGCATCAAAGTGGCTGAGTTTTGGGATGTGAAGGGATGTCCGCTTGCCGCTGTGATGCGGAAAAAGATGAAACACCATGGCGAAGTGCCTTCCAAGAAGTTTCTTTGCGTTTATAGCGACGAAGTGCTTGAAAACAAAGGTCGTAACACCGCTTGCGGCACAGAAAAATGCCTTTGTCCGAAAATGATGAACGGAGAAGGCAATCCTGACCTTGCCATGCACGAATGGTGCAGCATGAAAGCCACCATCAACGGAACGATGGCGCATACAACAGCCATATTCGGCTTTACCCTTGCAGGTTTGCTGATTCAGGACATAGCGAAAAACGGATAAAAGAGGGGTTAAGCCTCCTCCTTGTCCGGTGCTGTCAGTTTGTTATACTCATCCGGTGTCACTTCTTTTATCGCGACATTCACAGCATCCAAAATCACCTGAGTGACTTTTTTATCAAGCAGACTGCTAATCACCTGACGCACATTCTTTTCATCCTTCAAATAATTCATAGCGTAGCTGGTCAACTCATCCTCAGGGAAATTGCTGATGCCGTATTGCGCAAATTGATTCATGGTAAGCACCTTAGCATAGTCAACCACTTCGGATTCTTCCACCTTAATATCGTTATCCTTAATGATAGCGCCCGAAATCACCGACCACTGCATTTCCTTGAAGAAAGCAGGGAGTTGCTTATCGAAATCGCTTTCATCCATTTTCTCTTTGTTAATGTTCCACAGCCACTTACGCAAGAATTGCTCGGGTAGGGGAGGGGTAATTTTCGAAATCAGGTACTCTTTGGCATCCAAACCGAATTTGCTCAGCGTGGCGTTCTCGAAATTTTCCGACATTTCACTTTCAATCTTGCCTTCAAACTCTTCCAGTGAAGTAACAGCGTCTTTGCCAAATACATTGTCAAAAAGTTCCTGATTCAATTCCGCATCATGAAATTTGTTGATTTTCAGCACAGTAAATTTGAAAAGCGAGGTCGTAATGTCGCCCACTTCCTTGTTTTTCTTTTTCAGGATGGACGCAATTTCCCAATCATTGGGGAATGTTTCCGAAAGATTGAAAATGATTTCGTCATTGATTTTGGCTTTTTCGAACGGTTTTTTAAACTTTTCATCCTTAATGAGCGACAGGAGAATGGAAGTGTCTTCGGCGGCTAATCCGTTCTCTATAAGCGTTTTATCCTCATTCACTTGGGTGATATTACCTGTCAGTTTTTCAGAAAAATCTGCCACCGCGTCCGTTTCCTCAAAATGACCATATTGAGAAGCGTAATAGCCTGTATTTTTGGCAAGTAATTCCTTGTCAATGGTGATTTTGTAGCGTGTCAATTTATCTTTTTTGGAAAGTTTGACATCTACGACCGGTGTCAGTCCCATTTCAACATCAAAATGAAAACTGTTGCCGATTTCCCAGTCCAACTCTTCGCCATCGGTGACAGGCAGCGGGTCGCCAAGTATATTCAACTTTTCGGTTTCAATGTAATTCGCAATGCTTTCAGACACCATTTTATTGATTTCGTCCACCAGCACGGCTTTTCCGTACATTTTACGGATTAAGCCTTCGGGTACTTTGCCGGGTCGAAAACCGGGCATATTGGCTTTCTGGCGATATTCGCGCAAAACTTTCTTTACTGGTTCGCTGTAATCGGCATTGTCAATATCAAGCGACAATACAATATTCAGGTCATCTACCTGATTTTTGGTGATATTCATTCTTTTTAGGTTCAAATTTTCAGGTTGCAAAAGTAAACTTTATCTTTGAAAAAAACAATTAATTTTTACTTATTGCGACAAAAGCGCTTCTGCTATTTAACATAATATAAATTATGCAACAAAAAGAATAAGTAATTGTCTGATTATTTTCCCGCTCGGTAGCCGTCTTTAGACTATCCTAAAATCATCTTTTTTCATATTTTAAAAAATCAGGGAAGTTCTTATTTTTGTGTCCCTCGATTTACGAAAATTCAACGGCTGCTCTTCTTCATATACGCATCCTTCCTGCTTACTATTGCATCTATGATGATGCCGTCTTCTGTTTTTTCCATCATTATCCTGTAGTTGTCAATGGATAGTCTGTATTTTGGTGGCTTTCTTTTTCCCTTCAATTTTATCACATTGCCCATTTCACCCAATGACGCCGTATTCTGTAATCGTTCAATTTCCGATAAAATCAAAAGTTTTATTTCTGATGACAATTTTTCAACATCCTTTAACGCTGATTTTCTTGACGTTACATTCACGACCTCAACGCTTTTATCAATTCGTCAACACCAACAATCTCATCATTCTGTCTGCTTTCCGCGAGCTCCACAAGATAATCATTTTCAAATTCATCGTTGTCATCAAGCATTTCAACTATCTTTTTGACTTCCGGATAAGAGAAAGTTTTGTTCCTTTTTTTGTGGTAGAACGTAGATTCAGGAATATCAAGACGCTTCGCGATGTAACGAGCCTTTACACCCGATTCCTTGATGATCACTGAAATATTTTCAATGATGCCGGAGTATTCTTTTAATATATTCATTAATACCGATTTAGATGCTACTCTGCTTTTTTCAGTTGTGTCCATATTTTTATTTTTTTGCAAAGGTAAAAAAATAAATGAAAAATGCGCAAAATTTTGTTACTTATTTTTGCTCAGTTTTTTGTAAATTTCTTTTCTATCAGCGATATAAAGAATTTGGCATCCGGTAGCCGTCTTTTCAAAGACTATCTAAAATCATCTTTTTTCAATTTGTAGCGATTTTTATACCCTTTCAGTTTTTCGATATTCCCCATTTGCGCAAATGTACATTCATACGCTCATAAGTGATTCAAAACTACAAACTTCATCATTTGCCCGACTTTCTGCCATTTCTCTGAAATAGGCATCTTCAAGTTCATCATCATCGTTCAACATTTGGATAATCCGTTGAACTTCTGGATAAGTGAACGTTTTTTTGCGTTTTTTGTGGTGAAATGTAGTAATAGGCATATCAAGCCGTTTCGCCAAGTAAATAGCTTTGTAGCCACTTTCTTTAATTATTACGGGCATACTATCCAGCAGTAAGCCATATTCCTTGACTACTTCCATCAATACCGGTTTTGACATTATAGCCGATGGTCTGTTTTTGGTTTTTGCTATCGTATCCATATCTTAATCTTAATTTTTTCTGCAAAAATACGTATTTTTTTTATTTGATACAATTTTATCCGTTTTTCGGAATTTTAATGACATAAGTTTTTTTCGTTGGATTGAGCAATTTGGTATCTCGCAGCCACGGGTTGAGCGCTTTCAGGTACTTATAATTGGTGCCGTGTTCCTTGGCAAAAACAGCCCAGTCATCCACCGGTTTTTTGATTTCTTCTTCTGTATATTGAATGGGGTTATATCTTTCATTTTCAGGTATATAAAATCCATAACTTTCAGGATTACTTAAAATGAGTTTCACCGCAACAATACGGTACAAATAGCGCATCGTTTCCTCATGGAGCAGCAAGTTGTAATAATCACTATTCATCTGTTGTTTAGACTGTTTGCTCAGTCCTGCTGTTCCCATATTGTACGATGCCGCAGCCATTGTCCAGTTGCCGAACTGGCTGTATGCGTTTTTGAGGTACTTGCAGGCGGCAACGGTCGATTTTTCGAGATGATAACGCTCGTCCACTTCGCTGTTTACTTCCAAACCGTAGTCTTTGGCGGCATCTTTCATGAACTGCCAAAAACCGGTTGCCCCTTTGGGCGACACCCTGTTCATAAAGTCGCTCTCTATCAGCGACAAATATTTGAAATCATCCGGAACGCCGTTTTCTGCCAATATTTTCTCAATAACGGGGAAATAACGGTTGCTGCGTTTAAGATATTGTATAGTGCTCGAATGAAAATTCATATTCACTATTAACTCACGTTCAAGGGCTTCGTGAACATCGTATAACTCAATTGGCATCGGCTCTTCAGCGAAATTTACCTCGCTCGGAAAATATGGAGATTCGCTTTTGTGTTCCGGTGGTTCCCGTTCATCCTTTTCATCTAACGTATAGATAGATGGCGAAAACGAATAAAATCCTATTAATAAGGATATTACTGCAAAAACCGATAAAATGGCTACTGTACGTTTATTCATATACTGTATTTTTGCAAAGATAATATTATTTTCCGAATGAGCCATAGAAAATCGCTACTCCCCTACCCTACTTTTGTAAAGTACAGATTTATTGCATATTGTCCACCATTTTCTGTCTGAAATTTTCAAATGCAGTAAATAAAAATCAATTCCTTCCGTTTCCGAAAAAAAAATCTTATTTTTGTACTTCGTTAAAAGCAAAGTAAAGATGAAAAGATGGATTGTCCTGTTCAGTTTGTGGATCATAACGGGTGCACTATTGGGGCAAAAACTGAATGAAGCCTGTTTGCAAGCCAAAGCATCTCTTTTGTTGCAGCAATATGCCGCAGCGGAGCAGATTCTGTTATCCACACCGGAAACAGACCGTACACCGATGATGCGGTTTATGTTGGGAGAAAGTTGCTATTTTTCAGGCAAATACAGTGAGGCTATCCGGCAGTTTGAGAGCATCGAAAGTGGCAGCCTTTTGCCCGCATCGCAGTTATACATTGCCAAATCCTATGCCATGACCTCTCAACCTGCCAAGGCGGTGGAATACCTGCAAAAATATCTGGAGCAACGGGATAAACTTTCGGAAAGCGAGTTAGAACTGGACCCTGCTTTGAGCAAAATTGAACATAGCAAGGAATGGCGCACCCTTTGGGAAAAGAAATGGTACAATGCAAGCGAACAAAAGGAAGCAGAAGTGGCGACATTGCTCAAACGCAAGAAATACACCGAAGCGCTGACCATCATTGATAACGCCACAAAGAAAAACACCGCTGCCGAATGGTGGGTTCTGCGTGCTCACGCCTATATCGCTATGGAACAGGACGCGCCTGCGTTGGAAAGTTTCCAAAACGCTATTCAGGCACGCAGCAATCAGCCCGACTATTACGCCGAAGCCGCTGTGGTGGCTGTGAGGCTGCAAAAATATGCGCTTGCCTTGGAGTATATGCAGCAGGTGATTCGACTCGACCCATACCGGTTGGAGGCGTATCTGCAACGTGCATCCATTCTGGGACTTACTAAGCAATACGATGATGCACGTGCTGACATCAACTTTTATTTTAAGTACCTTCCGGCGGACGACAAGGCGCTTTATCAGATGGGACTCACCGAAACGGAGGCAGGCAATCCCTTGTCGGGTATTGAATATTTTTCACGACTGCTCGAAAAAGACAAAAGCAACACCGACTATTTTACGGCACGCGCCAAAGCCTACATTAAAACAGAACGCTACGAAGAGGCAAACGATGACTTTGCACAAGCGCTTGACCTCAACCCCCGTTTACCGGATGTGTGGCTGCAAAAAGGAATTGCACTGCATCAGGTCAACGATTCCGAAGGCGCCTGTTATTGCTGGCAAAAAGCCTTCAATCTGAGCAGCAAAGAAGCCGGAGGATACATTTTCAAATATTGTAAGAAATAAAGCGGAACATCGCTTTTGCAACTTTCCTCTGCAAAAAACGGTTGCATGCGCTTGGAAATATGAAGATATTCATCTACTTTTGCGCCTCGAAAAAAAGAATACACAAACACATAAAATGATAACAGTAAGCAATTTAAGTATCCAGTTTGGTAAAAGAATCTTGTTTCAGGATGTGAATATGAAATTTACGCCGGGCAATTGTTACGGCATTATTGGCGCAAATGGCGCGGGTAAGTCCACGCTTTTGAAGGTGTTGAGCGGCGACCAGGACCCTACCACCGGCTCGGTATCGTTCGGACCGGGCGAACGGCTTTCCGTTTTGCAGCAGGACCACTTCGCGTTTGACAGTTTCACGGTGCTGGATACTGTCTTGCAAGGGCATACCGTCTTGTGGAGCATTATGAAAGAGCGGGACGCGCTGTATGCCAAGCCCGATTTTAATGACGCAGATGGGATTCGTGTGTCGGAATTGGAAGAAAAATTTGCCGAATTGAATGGCTGGAACGCCGAAAGCGAGGCTGCCACACTGCTAAGCGGATTGGGCATCAAGGATGACCTGCACTATACGCTGATGGGCGACCTTGGAGGAAAGGACAAAGTACGTATCCTGCTGGCTCAGGCGCTGTTTGGCAAGCCGGACAATCTGCTGCTCGATGAGCCAACCAACGACTTGGACATTGAGAATGTGATGTGGCTCGAAAATTACCTTTCCGAATTTGAAAATACCGTGCTGGTAGTGTCCCACGACCGCCATTTTTTGGATGCTGTTTCTACCAATACGGTGGACATTGATTTTGGAAAGGTGAAACAATTTGCAGGCAATTATAGTTTCTGGTACGAATCAAGTCAGTTAGCGCTTCGCCAACAGCAGCAACAAAACAAGAAAGCAGAAGATAAGAAAAAAGAACTGGAAGAGTTTATTCGCCGGTTCAGCGCCAATGTAGCAAAGTCGAAACAAACTACAAGCCGCAAGAAAATGATTGAGAAACTGAACATTGAGGAAATTGAACCGTCGTCGCGGCGCTATCCGGGCATCATTTTCACGCCCGAACGCGAAACCGGCAACAAAATACTGGAAGTCCACGACCTCAGCGCAAGTATCGAAGGTACAACGCTTTTTAAAAACGCAACGTTCAATGTGGAAAAAGATGACAAAATTATCTTTCTCTCGCGCGATTCGCGTGCTATGACAACGTTTTTTGAAATCATCAGCGGCGAACAACCCCTGCAAACAGGCTCTTTCAACTGGGGACAAACCATTACCACCGCCTACCTTCCGCTCAACAACGCATCATTCTTCGACACCGACATCAGCCTCGTGGATTGGATTGCACAGTTTTCGAGCGACACCCACGAAACATACCTCAAAGGGTACTTGGGTAAAATGCTTTTTTCGGGCGAGGAGACATCAAAAAAATGCAATGTGCTGTCGGGAGGCGAAAAACAACGCTGCATGATTTCGCGTATGATGCTTCGCAACCCTAACTGCCTGCTGTTAGACACGCCCGCCAACCACCTTGATTTGGAGTCTATTCAGGCGTTCAACAACACCCTGCGCACTTTCAAAGGCGTGGTGCTGATGTCGAGCCACGACCACGAGATGATTCAAACGACGTGTAACCGCATCATCGAACTGACACCCAACGGCATCATCGACAAAATGATGGATTACGATGATTATATTATTTCTGACGATATCAAAGCGCTGAAAGAGAAAATGTATGTCTCAAAGCGGTGAAGTTTCGGGTAGCGGTGAAGTTTCGGGTTTCAAGTTTCGGGTTTGGGTTACCCAACGGTGAAGTTTCGGGTTTCGGGTTTCAAGTTTCGGGGGTTTGGGTTACCCAACCTTAAACCTTAAACTTGAAACCTTAAACCTTAAACTTGAAACTTGAAACCTTAAACTTGAAAAATGTCGATTTAATCCAAACGAATGTCGATTTTGTACAATTATTTTTGTTTTTTTTATCCGTTACTTTGTGCTGTTAAAAATAAGCGAATATTCACATCGAAGATAGATTGAATTTTATGCAAGTTGTTCATACATATTACAGTAGCACTCCCGACAACCCAATTCTATTGAGTCTGGAAAGGGTATGTTCTTATTTTTCTCTTTGCAAAGAGCGTGCCAAACTTTGGCATTTGCAAAAAAAACCACATTTTTTTTCATTCTCTACCGGCAAAAAAAATATTTTTGCTTTTTTTGACCAAAAATTTGGCGAAGTGCTAAATTATTTTAACACACACACACACACACACACACACACACACACACATGACTCATGTCATGTAATACATATATTATATACGCCCGCGCG
>JAITTD010000268.1 GCA_031287245.1 Bacteroidales bacterium | reverse complement strand
TATGCTGGCAGATAAAATGGTTGAATTACAATACATTGACAGTATTTCGTATGTGTCGGTGGGCAACGTTTTAAAAAAAACGAACTTAAGCCCTGGAAAGTAAAGGGTTGGGTGATTCCACCCGCACAAAACGCAGAATTTGTAGCCCATATGGAACAGGTTTTGGACGTTTACAAACGACCTTACAATGAAGATTTTCCTGTTGTTTGCATGGACGAATCTCCGGAACAGTTAATAGAAACGGTAAAGGAAGAAGCCATGGAACCGGGTAGGGATGCACGTGTGGATTACGAATATATTCGCCATGGTGTAGTCAATATTTTTATGGCAAATGAACCCTTGAAAGGGAAACGAATGGTAGAAGTTACGAACTTTAAAACCAAAGTGGAGTGGGCAAAATTTATCAAACGAATTGCCGATGAAATGTATCCTCAAGCCAAACGTATTACATTAGTAATGGATAATTTTGGCACTCATACAATAGGTGCTTACCCTTTTATTTGGATGAATTTGCATTTAGATTTAACAGAAAATTATTTTATCGATTGATACAGCAATCAATAGAGATTGGAGCGGTGCATGCCAAAAAATCAGTAAAAAACCAAACTACTTGACCGAAGTGGATAAGCAGTTCCCGTTATTAAAATCGCGAAGATCTGAATTGACGGGCAACTAACGATTGGTAATCAGTAATTTAACAATTATTATGATTTTTTTAGACTGTTAAAACGCTATAATATTGTACTTTTGTTGTCTGTTTGATTTCAACAAGGGTATATATCTTTAAATATCATGAGTTTAGCCTCAACAAGCATTCAGCGCCCTGTCATGGCAATCGTGATGACATTGGTGATTATTATCTTCGGAATGATAGGCATTACCTCTTTGCCGGTGCGCGAATATCCGAGCATGGATCCGCCTATCATCAACGTAGGGACCAATTACCGCGGCGCCAATGCCGAAATTATTGATTCGCAGATTACGGAAATACTTGAAGCCTCTATCAATGGGATTGCCGGTATTCGCACTCTGACGTCCACCAGTAGCGATGGTTACAGCAACATTGTGGTGGAGTTTGAACTGAATGTGGATTTGGAAGCTGCCGCCAATGACGTTCGCGACAGGGTGTCACGTGTGCAGAACAGGCTGCCGAAGGATTGCGACCCTCCAACAGTAACAAAATCCGATGCCGACTCCAACCCCATCCTCATGCTGGCTGTGCGCAGCGACAAGCGAAACCCGCTGGAACTGTCGGATATCGGCGACCGTATGTTCAAAGAGCGGCTGCAAACCATTCCCGGTGTAAGCGAAATCGTCATTTTCGGCGAAAAACGCTATGCCATTCGCGTAACGCTCGACCCTGCAAAATTGGCAGCCTACGGGCTTACTCCTGCCGAAGTGAGTTCGCAAATTTCGGCTGAAAATGTGGAATTGCCTTCGGGAAGGATTGAAGGAAGCAATATTAATCTGATGGTGAGAACATTAGGGCTATTGAGGACACCCGAAGAATTTGAAAATCTTGTCATCAGAGAGGTGAACGGCGTGGCTATCAAGTTGACCGATGTGGGAAGTTCCGCCTTTGCGGCAGAAGACGAAAAGGCAATTACCAAATTCAACGGCGAACCCTGCGTTGTCATTGCGGTTCTCCCGCAATCGGGCGCTAACAGTGTGGAAATATCCGATCGTTTTCGCAAAAGATTAGACGAAATCATGCTGGATATGCCGGAAGATATCAAGGCGCAAATCATCATGGATACCACCGATTTTGTGCGCAATTCAATTGAAGAAGTGGAAGAAACCATCCTAATTGCCTTTATTTTGGTGGTGATTATCATTTTCATCTTCCTGCGAAGTTGGCGTACCACGATGATTCCCATCATTGCCATTCCGGTTTCCTTGATTGGCACGTTTTTCATCATGTACGTTTGCGGCTTTTCCATCAATGTACTCACTTTGCTGTCCATCGTGCTGGCAGTTGGCTTAGTGGTGGACGATGCCATTGTGGTGATGGAAAATATTTTTGTGAAAATAGAAGAAGGAATGACGCCAATTGAAGCGGCTTTCAAAGGCTCAAAAGAGATTTATTTTGCCATCCTTTCCACCACCATCGTGCTGGTGTGCGTATTTATGCCTATCGTCTTCCTGAGTGGTATGACGGGCAGGCTTTTCCGCGAGTTTGGTATAGCGATTGCAGGCTCGGTCATCATTTCCGCTTTCGTTTCTTTGAGTCTGACGCCGATGATGTGTTCAAAAATTCTGAACACTTCCGCTTCGCAAGGCAAATTGTACCGCGTAACGGAAAAATTCTTTCAGTCGATAACGGAAGGTTACAGCCAGTTGCTGACCTCTTTCATCCGCACACGCTGGATTGCGATAAGCATCATCGTTGTGGCGTTTGGCGGCATTGTGCTGCTTTTCACCCAACTGAAATCGGAATTGGCACCTTTGGAAGACCGCAGCCGTATCACATTGAGGGTAAGTATGCCGGAAGGTGCATCCTACGAGAGTTTCACCACTTATGTTGATGAAATTTCCGATATGGTGCAGGATTCCGTACCCGAACTGTCTGGCTGTCAGGCACAGGTGAGGAATGGCGGTGCATTTGTCCGCGCTTTCCTCATAGACCCGAAAGAACGCAATCGTTCGCAGCAGGCGCTGTCCGACAAACTCAACAAAGACACCCGCCACATGACCAAAGGCAAAATTTTGATCACCCAAGACCCGACTATCGGCGACCGCAGAGCCGGACAAGGTGTGCAATACGTCATTCAAGCCAATTCGACAGACAAACTGCGGGAAATATTGCCTTCCTTTATGGACGAGGTGCAGAAAAGCCCCATTTTTGCTTTCTCGGACGTCAATCTGAAATTCACCAAACCTGAACTGGTGGTACACATAGACCGCGAAAAAGCGCGATTATTGAATGTGTCCACCACAGCGATAGCTCAAACCATGCAATTGGCGTATGCCGGACAACGCATCGGGTACTTCACCATGAACGGCAAGCAATATCAGATTATTGAAGAGGTGAGCAAAACAGACCGCAACCGTCCCGACAAACTGCCCGCCTTGTACGTCAGAAATGGCAACGGAGCGATGATTCAGCTGGACAATCTGTTGACGGATACCATCAAAAGCAACACCCCGTCTCTGTACCGTTTCAACCGCTACGCATCGGCAACGGTATCGGCAACGATGGCGCCGGGCTTTTCACTGGGCGACGCGGTGGACGAGATGAACCGAATCAAAAGCATCGTGCTGGATGACACTTTCAAAACCGAACTGTCGGGGCAGGCACGTGAATTAGCCGAAAGTTCCAACAGCATCTATTTTGCCTTCATGCTGGCATTGGTGCTCGTTTATCTGATTTTGGCGGCACAGTTTGAGAGTTTCCGCGACCCCTTGGTCATTATGTTTTCCGTGCCGATGGCATTGGTAGGCACCTTGCTGTCGCTCTGGTTTTTCGACCAAACCATCAACATTTTCAGCGAAATCGGTATTATCATGCTGATAGGGCTGATTACCAAAAACGGTATTCTGATTGTCGAATTTGCCAATCAGCGGCGGGATATGGGCTATTCCATCTATAAGGCAGTGCTGGACGCCTCTGCTTCACGTCTTCGTCCCATATTAATGACCAGTTTGGCAACCATTTTCGGCATATTACCCATCGCTTTGGCATTGGGGGCAGGCGCTGAAAGTCGCGTATCCATGGGTATTGCGGTGGTAGGAGGAATGTTTTTCGGCACCATCCTCACCCTGTTCATTGTTCCGGTGATGTACACCTTCCTGACAACCAAAAAGCGGGTAATCATCAGGGAAGAGGATTATTTGACAAACGAATGATGTATAAAATGTCTATTTTGATGCAAAAAAAGATTTTGACAGTTTGGATGCTTTGTGCCGTGGGCTATGCGCAGGCACAGGAGCGGCAATTTGTTATTGATAGCGAAAATTTGCCGGTTGTCACGCTGATGGATGTCATAGCAGAGGGATTGGAAAAGAATTACAGTATTTTGCTGGCACGCAACAGTGAACAGGAGAGCAGTAACAATGCCACTTATGGCAATGCAGGGATGTTGCCGTCCGTTACCCTCAACGGAACTGTGACTCCGAGCATCGCCAACAGCAATATGCACTATTTTGCCGATCAGAATCGTCCCGACCAAAACCGCACAGGCGCCAAATCGAGCAATATGAATGTCAACGTAGCGCTCAACTGGACGGTTTTCGACGGATTGAGCATGTTTGCCAACTACAACCGATTGAAAGAACTGGAAAAGATGGGCGAAGAAAACCTGCGAGCAGAGATACAACTGACGGTTTCATCCATCATCAATGCCTATTTTGACATTGTGAGCCAGCAACAACAGATTGCAGCCCTGCAACATATCCTGACAATATCGCGCCAGCGAATGTACAGCGCCAACGACCTCTTTCAAGGTGGAAAAGTGTCGAAAGTGGATTTGCTGTCAGCGCAAGTGGACTACAATGCCGATACTGCATCATACATACAGCAGGTGGGCGAACTGCGAAACGCCAAAATACGGCTCAACAAATTGCTGACACGCGATATTATCGCCGATTTCGCGGCTTCCGATTCCATCGTAATTGACCAAACTCTCAATTACGGTAAGATACACGACAAAGCGGTTGCCGAAAACCCTGACGTGACGCTCTTGCGTATGTCGGTCAACGTTTCTTCCTTTCAACTGAAAGCAATACAGGGCGAGCGCTACCCGCAAGTTCGCCTGACGTCTTCCTACACGATGACCGACCAAAAGAACGGGACGGGAATGATTGAAACACAAAAGTCGCAGACCTTCAATTATGGCGTTACGGCGAGTGTGCCGCTGTTTAACGGGCTGAATATTAGCCGCCGAATCAAAAACGCACAATTGGAAAAGGAGGCAGCCGACCTGCGCTACGAAGAGATACAAAAGGAAATAGAAGCCAAGGTGGCTACGGCATTCAGCGCGTATGACGTGAACCGCAAACTGGCTGCTTTTGAAGCAGATAACCTCAAACTTGCCGCCGAAAATTTGGATATTTCCATACAACGCTACAAATTCGGCGCTATTTCGGCTATCGAACTTCGCGACGTGCAACGCAGTTATATCAATTCCACCAACCGAATGATTGTGGCAGTGTTCAATGCCAAAGTGGCAGAAACAGCCCTGAAACTGCTCACCGGCGAAGTAATGAAACTTTAAATGTATCAATATGCCACTCAAAGCCTTAGGAAAGAAAAGCGATTACAAATTCGGATACGATGCTTCACTGTTGGAAACCTTTGATAATCCACATCCCGACAACGATTACTGGGTGCGCTTCAACTGTCCCGAATTTACCAGTCTGTGCCCCATCACGGGACAACCGGATTTTGCCACGATATACATTAATTATATCCCCAACCGTCAGATGGCGGAAAGCAAAAGCCTGAAACTGTATCTGTTCAGTTTCCGCAATCATGGCGCTTTCCATGAAGATTGTGTCAACATCATCATGAAAGACCTCGTGGCGCTGATGAACCCCAAATACATTGAGGTGTGGGGCGTCTTCAACCCCCGTGGCGGCATCAGCATCTACCCATGGTGCAACCACAGTATTGACGAAGAACGTTATCGGGAACTGGCAAAGTTCAGAATGATGAGGCAGGGGAAAGACAATTAATACCAATCATGTTCACAGACAACATTTTACTATTTATCAATGTAGCCTGCATCGGTTTTCTGATGGTCATGCTGGTTACTTTGGCCGCCGCTACCCGAATGAAGAGAGGCGCAGGATGGGCGGCGGTGATTGTTGTTACCACCACCGTACCTGTATATCTGTCAAATCTGGCACGTGATTTGGCATTGGATAACTATTTGATGTTCTGGTATCCGGCTCTTTTTCTCAACGCTTTGTGCATTCCGTCACTTTGGTTTTTCACCCGTAGCCAACTTGACAAATCCTTTCGCATCACCGTCCGCAGCATTCTCCACGCTGTCCCTGCCTTTATTTCGCTTGGCGCGCTAATTGCATATTACGCTCCATTGACCGGCGCACAGATTGAGGCAGACAGGGCTTTTATGGAGGCGGGAGGCGAAAATCTGCCTGCTATCATCAATGACATCCTTGTATTCGGGCAATTCTTTGGTTATTACACAGCCACATTTTTTTACGTCCGCAAAAGAAAGAAACATTTGCAGGACAACTTTTCCGACAGCGACTATATGGAAATCAGGTGGATGCTGCGTTTCCTTACTTTATTCTTCGCTTTGTTTTTTATCGTAGTCGCGGCATACATCATTCATCCGCGTACCGATGTGTGGCTTATTCCCATACTGAATGTCGTTGGAATGGCATATCTGGTTTACTGCGTAGTCCGTCATTCCGCCGCTGGCTACATCCACCGCCTGCCTGACGCGCCCGATGATACCCCAAAGAGCGAAAACTCCGCCGCTCCGCGCGAAATGAACGGCGAAAACCCCGCCATGAGCGCCGACCGGATGAAAGAAATTTGCGACACGGTGATACAATATCTGCAAACTGCCGAAGCATACAAAAACTGCGACCTCTCCCTTGCAATGCTTTCAATGGAAATAAAAATACATTCCAGAAACATCTCCACTGCTATTAATGGCTACCTGCATAAAAACTTTTTTGAACTCGTGAACGGTATGCGCATAGAAGAAGCAAAACGACAGTTGATGGAATTGAATACATCCAATTATTCAATCAACAGCATCAGCGCTGTCTGCGGTTTCCAGTCGCACACTTCATTTTTCAGGGTTTTCAGGAAGTTTGAAGGCACAACACCTGCCCAATGGCTGAGGAATAATTTACCCGCAGACAGATGAATAACCTGCAAAAAAACTTTTTCCATTCTGCGTGCTTGGAAATATCCGAATTTTCATCTACTTTTGCCTTTTCAATTAACAACGGAAAGTTGGCAGTTGAAAAATGTTTAATGCGTTCATAAATAGCAATTTGCAAATTTTATATCCATGAATTTCAAAAAAATCAACAGCATTACAGGTTGGGTAGTATGCGCGATAGCATCTATCACCTACCTGCTTACCATAGAGCCGACTGCAAGTTTCTGGGATTGCGGCGAGTTCATTACAACTGCTTTTAGACTTGAAGTGGGACACCCGCCGGGAGCGCCGCTTTTTATGCTCATAGCAAGGATTTGTACCTTGTTTGCAGGCGATAATGTGGAATTGGTGGCAAAAATGGTCAACAGTTTTTCTGCTTTATGCAGTGGATTCACCATTTTGCTGTTATTTTGGACAATCACGCATTTGGGGCGCAGAATTACCGGCAAAAGCGTTGCAGAACTCACTTCTACGGAAACCATTTCCATCATTGGGTCGGGAGTCGTTGGCGCGTTGGCTTACACATTCTCCGACACTTTCTGGTTCTCGGCAGTGGAAGGCGAAGTTTATGCTTTCTCGTCACTGTTCACCGCCTTGGTGTTTTGGGCGGTTCTCCGCTGGGAAGACGAAGCCGACAGTCGCTATGCCACCCGCTGGTTAGTGCTGATAGCCTATCTGATGGGGCTTTCCATCGGCGTCCACTTGCTGAACCTGCTGGCTATTCCTGCCATCGGTTTGGTGATTTACCATCGCAAATACCCCGTTACACTCAAAGGCACTTTGCTCGCCTTGTTCATTTCGGCTGTAGTGCTGTTGGTGATTCTCTACGGCATTGTGCCGGGAGTGATACAGATAGCAGTAGCCTTTGAACTCCAGTTTGTCAAATCCATGGGATTGCCTATGAACACCGGCGTTATTATTTATGCTGCCTTATTGATGGGAGGGATCATCTTCGGCTTGTATTATTCGCTTCAAAAGAAAAAACACATTCTCAACCACACGCTGCTTTTCGTGTCGGTCATCATCATCGGTTACAGTTCGTATGCAGCGCTCATTATCCGGTCGTCCGTTGAGCCGCCGATGGATCAGAACAATCCGCAAAATCTTTTCAATCTGCAATATTACCTCAACCGCGAACAGTATGGCGACCGCCCCTTAGTGACAGGACCCTACTATAACTCGCCTGCGGTGGACGCGATAGAGGGAAAAACCCTGTATGCCAAAAGGGACAACCAATATGTGGAAATCGGCAGAAAACCGGAATATATTTATGCCGATAACACCACCACTGTTTTTCCGCGTATGTACAGCCGCGAACCGCAACACATCAATGCTTACAAGGAGTGGGGAAAAATCAAAGGACGTCCGGTGAAAATCAGGCTCGGCGACAAACAGGAAAAGGTGCAACTCCCAACGTTTGGCGAAAATCTGCATTTTTTCTTCTCTTATCAACTGGGATGGATGTATTTTCGGTACTTCCTGTGGAATTTTGCAGGTCGTCAGGACGATATACAAGGACATGGCGGTCCGCTTCACGGCAACTGGATTTCGGGTTTCACGTCTTTGGACGAATCGCGGCTTGGACCGCAGGATTTGCCCGAAACACTCCATAACAAGGGACACAACCGCTATTTCTTTCTTCCACTCCTGCTGGGCTTGATAGGGTTAGCCTTCCAATTTCAGCGCGACCGCAACAATTTTCTGGTCACACTAACGCTGTTCATCATGACAGGCATCGCCATTGTAGTGTATCTGAATCAGACACCCTATCAGCCCCGCGAACGCGATTATGCGTATGCCGGCTCATTCTATGCCTTTGCCATCTGGATAGGCTTGGGCGTGATGGCTTTGATTCATTCGCTGTCGGAAAAATTGCGAAATTCATCAACTGCAATTGCTGTATCTGCCTTGCTGTTAGCCGCCGTACCTTTTGTCATGGCGCAGCAAAACTGGGACGACCACGACCGGTCCGGACGATACACCGCACGCGATTTTGCGCACAATTACCTGACTTCATGCGACGATAATGCCATCATCTTCACCAACGGCGATAACGACACGTTCCCCCTGTGGTATGCACAAGAGGTGGAAGGCATAGGCAGCAATGTTCGCGTGGTGAACCTCAGCTATTTGTCAGCCGACTGGTATATTGACCAGATGACCAGAAAAGCCTACGATTCGGATGTCTTGCCGTTTTCATTCCAACCGGAACAATATATGTCCGGCACACGCGATATGCTGTATATCAGCGACTTGTTCAATGGAGAGTATGTCGAATTGAAAGATGCAATGGATTTTGTTCGCAACGATGATGTGAAAACAAAGGGTGTAAGAACAGCCGAAGGTTTCATCTGGTCGGGACTGTTGGGTAAAGAAATCAGAAACGTGCCAACTGAGCAGTTTTCCGATTTTATCCCCGCCAAAAACCTGAAAATAACGGTGGACAAACAAAAAGTACTGCGCAATGGAACGGTCGCACTTAAAGACTCGGCGCTCATCGTGCCCGAAGTACGATGGACACTCAAAGGCGAAAAAAGCGGAAAAACAGAAAATATTTACAAAAATTCCATGATGGTGTTGGATATTCTCGCCAACAACCAATGGGAGCGTCCCATATATTTCGCCATCACTGTGTCAGTTGACAACTATCTCAACTTGTCGGACTATTTCCAGATGGATGGATTGGCATACAGACTGGTACCCATCAACACGCCCAATAGCGGCGGGTACGGCGAAATCGGACGCATTGACCCCGACAAACTGTACGACAAGATGATGAACCAGTTCCGCTGGGGCAATATCAGCGACTCAACCGTGTATTTGGACGAAACCAATCTCCGCCTGCTGTCGCATTTCCGTAGCAATTTTGCACGTCTTGCCGGCGAACTGACACGTGCAGGCAAAAAAGATTCGGCGATACGAGCGCTCGACAGGGCTTTTGAGGTGATTCCTACCTATCAGATGCCACTCCATTATACGGATGTGATATTTGTGGAACAGTATTACGCCGCAGAAGCATTTGAAAAAGGTAACCAATTGGCTAAAAACCTGTTTGCCATAGCAAGCGAAGAGTTGCAATATTACCGCAGTTTCCCGAAAACCTTGCAGGGCAACAGTGATATAGCCCAGGATATACGTTTTAGAGAATATACGCTAACGATGCTTACACGCTTAGCAACAGGCTACAAGCAAACCGACACAGCAGAGGAGTTTACAAAGAAAATGAACCGTGATTTCCCGCAGGAAATGGAAATAGGGGAATAACATAAAATTTTCCACAAGTGATTGCTAAGATAACCATACCTGAAAAATTTGTGTGATTCATCTTTTTTGATGAGAATGGCAATGTAACCCAAGTGGAAGACACTGACCAGCCTTTCACTGTCTCGCTGGATGATGTGCTGGCTTTTATAAAGCAATCGGAAATTGACCTTCTTCACAAGAGAACATGGATATCTCGAGGAGTGATTCAAATAGCGGGACTGTATGACGGATTTGAAAACTTCCCTGCAGGGACTTCATGGTGGTCGATTTCTTATTTTGTGCTGGACGGAAGGACGCGAGAAATCACATTAGATGGGCGAAGCGGAGAAATATTGTTGGATAAATATTATGGTACAGCTGGAATACCGCCTCCATGGTAAATATAAATCAGAAAAAAATTGGAAATATCTTAACCCATGAAAAAAATAACGATCCGGTTAATTAAAAATTACTAAAACCAAATAATCATGATACAACGAATAGTTTTTCCTCTATTTTTTATTTGTGAGTTTGTTGCAGCGCAAGAACAGCAACTATTACCTGTAATACAGGACATTTGCAGGCACGTCAATTTGAAAGAATTGCTCTCGACTCACTTTCAAGATTCGTCAAAGATGTATTTATTTAATTTTAAGCAACTTGAAGAAGAATATTCGCCAAATAAAAACGAATACTACACAGTATATAAATGCGGCAATATCAGGAAAATATCCAAACATCATACTCGATTTGAGTACCACAATTACGACATTTTGCTAAAAAAATATCATGATTTTTATGTCGGATGGATTTGGTTTCGTACAGCGGATGAATTTGGCGATGGGCTGAACGGCAGATTCATCAATGGGATATTATTGATAAATTCTCAAACAATTTTTTATATACAAATAAAAGAAATGATAAAAACGGATTATATCAGTTTGCTTCCTGATTATTCTCCGCCTGCACCTAATGAAGTGCTACGTGATTTTCATATAAGAAAAGATATTACAGGCTGTGATATTCAATTTATTTTAGCTTTGGATGAATATCTTATTCCTCAATCGAAACTTATCTTTGTAAATGGGAAATTGCTTTCTTTTTCAAAAATATCTTATCCTCTTTACAAAGAAGAAATTCAAATTTATAATTTATCGAAATCTGAAGATATTGATAGTTTTACATTCTTTCGTCTAAATTTGATCCTTCATCGAGGAAGTTTTGAAGATACTTTGCTTAGTGCAACTATCTATCCTGAAAATGGAGAAAATGTCCCGTTTTGGGAATTTTTATCGTATAGGTATAAATGAAAAAGAATAATGGTGGAGGTGTAAAAATAGAGACTATTTTTCACTTTGAAAAATAAAAGCGGAAAAAAGATTATTATTTCCACAAAAATGTGTATCTTTACCAATTATGAAATAATCGTTTTTGTGTTTTAATTGTCTGTATATGAGCGTAATAACATTAAAAGTAGGAGCAAAAGAGTTTGATCTTCTTCAGGTGTGTTACACTTTGGAAAGGAGT
>JAITTD010000227.1 GCA_031287245.1 Bacteroidales bacterium | reverse complement strand
CCGATATTGATACACAGACGGCAACCATCGTGCAACACGCGAAAACATTCTGCCCAAACCAAATTTAGATTGTTGATATAATTTTCGTAACTGTCGTTAAACCCGATTTGCTCGTCCGTGCCGTAATCTTTGAGTTGCCAATAGGGTGGCGAAGTTACGACCAAATGAACGGACTTGTCTGCAAGTTCGCTCATTTGGCGGCTGTCGCCTTGTATTATTGTATGTCTTGTATTCATTTGCACAAAAATTATTGTGCAAAATTACAACTTTTTTTCGAGATAACGGCTTTTTTAATTGGTTTTCACTTTTTTGCCGAAATACTTCCTCAAACTCGTTGCCAGCAAATTCATTATCAAAACAATAAAAATCAGCACCAATGCTGTGCCGTAAGCGATTGGTCGCGAGGCTTCAATGTCTGTTCCGCTGGTTGCAATGACGTACAAATGGTAGGGCAAAGCCATTACCTGGTCGAAAATACTGCTTGGCAATTTCGGCAGGAAATAGGCGGCTACGGTGAACAGAATCGGCGCTGTTTCACCCGAAACTCTGCCGATGGAAAGTATCAAACCCGTGATGATATTAGGAAACGCCATCGGCAACACTACCCGACCGATGGTTTGCAACTTGCTTGCTCCCAATGCCAAACTGCCTGTGCGGTAGGAGTCGGGAATGGCTTTGAGGGCTTCTTCGGTAGTGCGGATTACCAGCGGCAATGCCAACAATCCGAGCGTGAAAGACCCCGCAATGATGGAATCGCCGAAGCCCAGCGTGTTCACAAACAACGCCATACCAAACAATCCGAAAATAATGGACGGAATACTTCCCAAATTATTGGTCATCACGCGGATAAACTTCACAATCCGAGCGTTTCCCGCGTATTCGCTCATATAAATTGCCGACATCACGCCAATGGGGAAGGATACAACAAGACTGCCGAACATCAGGCAAAGTGTGCCGACAATCGCCGGAAAAATGCCGCCGGCAGTCATACCTGCGGTGGGCGCGGTGGTCAGAAATTCCCAGTTAATGACGCCGATGCCGTTGTAAACGATAAATCCGAGTATCCAAAACAGAATGGCGACTACGAGCAATCCCAATGCACGAAAGATAAAAAAGGCTGTTTTTTGCGTTGTTTTCCGGTTCATAGTCCTTGATTTTTTTGTTTTTTTGAAATCATTTCTGCCGAAATGCTGATAATCATGGTAATGATAAACAGGATGCAACCCAGCAAAAACAGGGCTTGATAATGCGTTCCGCCAGCCGGAGCCTCGCCCAGTTCGGCGGCAATGGTGGCAGGAATGGTGCGCACGGATTCAAACAGGGAATGGGGCATCGCCGCTGCGTTGCCCGTTACCATCAGCACCGCCATCGTTTCGCCAATCGCTCTGCCGATGCCCAGCACCACGGCTGCCGTGATGCCCGATGCGGCATAAGGAACGACTACGCGATAAATGGTTTGCCATTGCGTGGCGCCCAACGCTAAACCGGCTTCGCGCATTGCCCGCGGCGTGTTGCGCATGGCGTCTTCGGCAAGCGTGATGATGGTGGGCAATGCCATAATTGCCAATATCAAACTGCCTGCCAGCGCGGTTTCGCCCACAGGCAAATCGAAAGTCTTTTGAATGAGCGGCACCAACACCACCAAGCCGAAAAATCCATATACCACTGACGGAATGCCTGCCAGCAGTTCGATAGCGGGTTTCAACAGGCGGCGGACACGCTCGTTTGCCAGTTCCGACAGGTAAATGGCAACGCCCAAGCCCAAAGGAAGCGCAATTAAAATAGCAAAAACGCTCACCCACAACGTCCCCAATATCAGTGGGAGTATGCCAAACTGTGCAGCAGGAGTGGCGGTAGGCATCCACTCGCGTCCACCGACAAAGTCCTGTACACGGATGTTTTCCAGCGGCAGGGGCGAATAGTTACTCGCCCCTGCATCGGGCAGGTATTTTTCGGGAAGAAAGGCAATGATATTCGGATTGCCAGTAATCACTTCACCCAATTTCTGCGGAAGCAAGGTCTCATCTTCGCCCAATTCTTCATCGGAATACATATTGAAAATTTCATCAAACCTGAAAAGCATGATTTCGCTGTCCAAGCCGCCAACTTCTTTCCAGTTCGTGATTTCCGAATCGAAAATTTGCTTGATTTGATATGGGTCGAGTTTCCTGACCTGATTAGAGGAATTGACACAAAGCACATAGCCCTTTTCAATATCGGGACTGTTGAACAAACCGATGCCTTCCTTGAATAAAAACAGCACGATCAGCAGAATCACAAGAGAAGTGATGCCCCCGCTCAAGGTAAGCATCGCCTCCACAATACGTTCAAAAATACGCCTCAACCGTTTCATCGTCTAAATATTTGTGCAAAAGTAGATGGGGAAAACTACGATACTGAAACGATTATGTTACGGTTTGGTTACAGATTGGGAATTGAGAAATACCAATGGCTAAAAAATATTTTTCAATAACGCAAGTCTTCCATAGTTTCCTCAATATGAAGAAGAAACAGATATTCGACGGAGTAACATTTCATGCCGGCGGAACATTTTTTTAGTATTTTTCAATTGAATATCCAATTAAAGTTGTACCTTTGTGGCTCATAAATAATATTACGGTTGCTGTGAAGCAATCTAAGTGCATGACGTTTAAAGAATTAGAGATTATCGAGCCAATCTTAAAGGCGCTCGACGAAAAAGGGTATGAAATCCCGACGCCGATACAAGTACAAGCCATTCCGCCGGTGTTGCAAAGCAAAGATATTTTAGGACTGGCACAGACCGGCACCGGCAAAACCGCTGCCTTCGCTATCCCGCTCATACAGAAATTGTATCAGGATAAAAGTAATAACAATCAACGAGGCATCAAGGTATTGATACTCACCCCTACGCGAGAGTTGGCAATCCAAATCAGCGAGTGTATCAACGATTATGCCAAGTACGCAGGCATCCGCCATTGCGTCATTTTTGGCGGCGTGAAGCAACGGTCGCAAACCGATGCTCTGCGCAAAGGCGTGGATATATTGGTGGCAACGCCCGGTCGCTTGCTGGATTTAATCACCCAAGGTTTTGTCAAACTGGACGCCATCCGCCATTTTGTGCTCGATGAAGCCGACCGTATGCTGGATATGGGCTTCATACACGATATCAAACGGCTGTTGCCCATGCTGCCGAAGCAAAAGCAAACTTTGTTTTTTTCCGCAACCATGCCGCAGGACATTGCTACGCTTTCCAAAACGATACTGAACAATCCGGTAAGGGTGGAAGTAGCGCCTACCTCATCGGTGGTGGAAACCATTGAACAACAGGTGTATTACGTAGAGAAACAGGAAAAGCAGGATTTGCTGATTCGTTTGCTGAAAGAAAAACATCCGCAATCGGCATTGGTGTTTTCGCGTACCAAACACGGGGCTGACAAAATTGCCCGCAAACTGTGCAAAGCCGGCATCGGCAGCGCAGCCATCCATGGCAACAAATCGCAAAATGCCCGTCAACAGGCACTCACCAATTTCAAATCAAATAAAATCAATGTGCTCATTGCAACGGATATTGCAGCGCGGGGCATTGACATCAATCAACTGGAATGGGTGATTAACTACGACATACCGAATATTCCCGAAACCTACGTACACCGCATTGGTCGTACCGGCAGGGCAGGCAACAGCGGGATGGCGCTTTCGTTTTGCGCAGAAGACGAACGAACATTGCTCAAAGACATACAGCGACTGACGGGAGTCCGTTTTCCTGCAAGGAATTAAGAAAAATTTTGCATTGTAACATTAAAAAAAGTGAATAAAATTTGCGAATTTTTCTGCAAAGATGTACTTTTGTCGTCCGATTTCAAAATAAATTTGGTCCCTTAGCTCAGTTGGTTAGAGCATCTGACTCATAATCAGAGGGTCGTAGGATCATGCCCTACAGGGACCACAAAAATCGGAATGGAATTTAGCCAATCATGCACATTACCATCATCGATACCACCCTGCGCGACGGGGAACAGACATCCGGAGTAGCCTACACGGCAGGAGAGAAATTACACATTTCTCGCTTGTTGTTGGAAGAAGTCAAAGTAGATTATATCGAAGTGGCATCGGCGCGAGTGTCGGCGGGCGAAATGGAAGCCGTCAAACGTATCACGGAATGGGCTGAAAACACAGGACATTTGGAACAGGTAGAGGTGCTGACATTTATAGATGGGGAAAAATCCATCGAATGGATACGCGAATCGGGCGCCAAAACAGCCAATCTGCTGAGTAAAGGCTCCCTGAAACACCTTACCAAGCAATTACGCAAAACTCCCGAAGAACATATCAGCGATATTCGCAATGCGGTGGAAACGCTCAATCAGTTGGGCATGAAAGCCAATATTTACTTGGAAGATTGGAGCAATGGTATGCGCCACTCCAAAGATTACGTATTCTTCCTGTTGGATGGTTTGCGAAATCTTAATTTTCAGCGCATTATGCTTCCGGATACCTTGGGAATCCTTACCCCCGATGACACTTTCGATTTTTGCAGGGAAGTTTGCCAGCGATACCCTGATTTACACTTCGATTTTCATGCACACAACGATTATGACCTTGCCGTTGCCAACTCATTGGCGGCAGTGAAGGCAGGCGTGAAGGGCATTCATGCCACTGTCAACGGTTTGGGCGAAAGAGCTGGCAACGCGCCGCTGGCAAGCATCGCAGCCGTACTGAAAGACCATACGGAGGTGACAACGGGCATCAACGAAGAAAAACTGACACTGCTCAGCAAAATGGTGGAAACTTTTTCGGGAATCCGTATTCCTGCCAACAAACCTGTGGTGGGCGAAAACGTTTTCACGCAGGCAAGCGGCGTACATGCCGATGGCGACAATAAAGACCGCCTGTATTACAACGACTTGCTGCCCGAACGTTTTGGACGTGTCCGCAAATATGCACTTGGCAAAACATCCGGCAAGTCCAATATCCTCAAAAACCTCGAAGAATTAGGTATCCGCCTCGAACCGGAAGCCATGCAGCGCGTCACCGACCGGATTAGCGAACTGAGCGACCGCAAGGAAAACGTCACCTCCGAAGACCTGCCATATATCATCTCCGATGTGCTGCAAAACGAAGGGAACGAGCAACATATACGGGTGCATAACTATTCGCTCAACGTAGCGGAAGGGCTGAAATCAGTTGCCACGCTCAGCCTCGAAGTGGAAGGCGCCATCTATCAGGAAACTTCTGCCGGCGATGGTCAGTATGACGCCTTTATGAATGCGCTGCGCAAGATTTACCTGCCATTGAACCGTGAATTGCCGCGCCTGACCGACTATGTGGTGACCATCCCACCCGGAGGACGCACCGACGCCCTGGTAGAAACCGTTATCAGGTGGCAAACCGCCGACAAGCACGAGTTTACCACACGAGGACTTGACCCCGACCAAACCATTTCAGCCATTCAAGCAACAGTGAAAATGCTGAATATCATCCGATGATAACAGATAACAATTACGAATTACGAATTAAAAATTACGATTCTCACCAACAACTTATAACAACTTATAACAACTTATAACAATGTATAACAACTTATAACAATGTATAACAATGTATAACAACTTATAACAATGTATAACAACTATATAACAACTGTATCACAATGTCTGTTTAAGCCCTGCTTCGGCGGCTTTTTGCATCATGAAATCTCTTGCAGCCTGATATTCGTTGGGGATAATGCCATCGAGAATAGCGTCTTTGATGGCATTTTTGATGATTCCGATTTCGCGTCCGGGTTTTAATCCGAAAGTTTCAATGATTTCCGTTCCCGAAATCGGTGGCTGGAAGTTGCGTATGGCATCTTTTTCTTCTATTTCCTGCAATTTGCGGCGTACCAACTCGAAATTTTTCCGGTAACGGTAAACTTTGTCGGCATTGTTGGAGGTGATGTCGGCATCGCAAAGCGCCATCAAATCGTCTGTATCGTCGCCGGCTTCAAACAGCAGGCGCCTGATAGCCGAATCGGTGACAGTATCCTCCGCCAGCACGATGGGGCGCAAATGCAGCGTCACCAACTTTTGTACGTACTTCATCGGCTCGTTCATCGGCAGTTTCAGCGAGAGGAACAGTTGCGGAATCATTTTAGAGCCGATGAACTCATGCCCGTGAAATGTCCAGCCGGTGTCGGGGATGAAGCGTTTAGTGGCGGGTTTGCCGATGTCGTGTACCAAAGCAGCCCATCGTAGCCACAATTTATCGGTGAATGGGCATATATTGTCCAATACTTTCAGGCTGTGGAGAAAATTGTCTTTGTGGGCGTGTTTGCCTTTTCTTTCCACCCCTTTCATTCGCGACAGTTCGGGAAAAATCAATTCGAGCAGTCCCGACTGGTCGAGCAGCAGGAAACCTGTCGAAGGTTTCGCCGAAAGGATGATTTTATGCAGTTCGTCGGTGATACGTTCTTTCGAGATGATGCCGATTCTCTCTCTGTTGCGGATGATTGCCTGAAAGGTATTGTCTGCAATATGGAAGCCCAACTGGGTGGCAAAGCGGATGGCGCGAATCATGCGCAGGGGGTCGTCGCTGAAAGTGAGGTCGGCATCCATAGGGGTGCGGATGACTTTGTTTTCGAGGTCGGCGATGCCGTTGAAGGGGTCAACGAGTTCACCGTAAGCCGCCTGATTGAGGCATATAGCCATCGCGTTGATGGTGAAATCGCGGCGGAGTTGGTCTTCTTCGAGGGTGCCGTTTTCCACCACCGGCTTGCGCGAGTTGCGATTGTAGGATTCGCGGCGGGCGCCTACAAACTCTATCTCATCTGTTCCGTAGCGAAACATGGCGGTGCCGTAGTTTTTAAACACGCTTACCGACAAAGAAGGATGAATGACGGCGGCTACTTTTTGCGCCAGTTCAATGCCGTTGCCCAACACCACAATGTCAATGTCTTTGGACGGACGATGAAGGAGTTGGTCGCGCACATAACCGCCGATGACCAACACCTGTACTCCCTCTTGTTCCGCCACCTGTGAAATAATTTTAAAAACGGGATGTGTCAGGTTATCCCGCATTTTTGGATACAACACTGCTTAATCGTATTTTACCTTTTTGAACCAAATTTCGAGCAGCGACAGATTGACCGACAGAAGGGCATAATTTTCGGTGATGCCTCCGCGCTGTCCGGTTCCCGACTGCCCCAGTGTGACGGCTACATTGATACGGGAAATCCCCATCATAAACGGCAATCCTACCCCTACGGAAACGGAATAGTCTTTCAACGGGTAGCCGTTGATGTTTAAATAGGACTCGTTGTAGCACGCGCCAATCTGGTAACTCATGATTTGCAAATAATTGGTCGGACGTTTCGTATTGGGGATGATTTGGAATCCGGCATTATAAATATGGCTGTCGGCGAATCGCAATCCATGTAATTTTTCTTTGTTGACCGACCAGTTTTGCTGGTAATAATCAATGGCAACCGTCCATTCGGCACTGTTTTCAGCGCCATAAAGTGAAATGCCCGCACCGTAAAACTCAGGCATCTGCATCTTTAGGTCGGGTATTTTCTCGTTTTTTGCTACTACACCGTTTTTGATGTTGACAACCGTATTGCGGCGGTAGAGATTGAACTTTGAACGATAGCCGTATATTCCGCCAACCGTCAGCAAGAGACGCTTTTTGAACTGGTAGGAATACTGCGCTCCAAAATCAAAATTGATTTTGTTGGCGGTCATGCTTTCGGTGATCCCAATGGATGGAGCCGCTTCTGTGCGTGTAATCGAGCCGAAGTAGTACGAAGCGGTAGCGCCCAGTGTCAAGCCTTTGAACATTTCCAACGAGTGGCTCCAGTAAAATTTGTTGATGCCTCCGCTACCGGTGTAGATGGTGTTGAAATTGCCGTCATTGGAGCCTTCAACAGGTTGCGTTTTCAACATATTGTAGCCCACATTGGAATAGGGGCTTAATCCGACGCTGGAAGTCCATCGCTTAGAAATCCTAAAACCGGCAGCCAGATTTTTGAAATTGAAATTGGTGACTCTTTGGGAGGTAGATGCGGTTCGTAATTCGGAGAACTTGGCGGTGCCGGAGAAATCAAAAATGAATTTGAGCGTGTCGATGCCGCTTAAACCTGCCGGATTGTGCCGGTTCAGAAAGTTCTTTGATTTCAAGCCGATGCCCACATTTCCCCAACCGGAGGTGGCGCTAAAATCGCGGTATTCTATTTCACCTATGCTGAAAATGGAAAGGGGGGTGCTGGTGTTGTTTTGCGCTGCGGCATAAAATGCAACAACGAAACAAATCATCAGAACCATCCCAACTTTGCGGAATATGATTTGATAAACATTCATTATAGGATGGTGACTAATATTCATTATAAATACTGTAAGTTATTTGCAGCGAAATCTGACTTTCCGCACTGATGGGCGGGGATTGATGAAAAAAGTTCTGGTCGCCGAATACCATTCGCTGAAAAGGATAGGAATCGGAAGAGGTGGATTCGGGAAAATCAAGACATATCGAAAAACGGTCGTATCCTACCGCGCTCACTTGCGAAGTAATATAATCGGTAATATCAAAATTGTAATAACCGCCATTTTGATTCAAGTTACCGTTCATCGCGGTAGAAGTGCCTGTAGCGCTTAAAACCGACCCTCGCAGATTGTTGGTAGAATTGTGCTGATATAAATTGAGGGTGGGTGGAAGCGGAACCGTATCATAAGTGTGAACCACAGGACGTATTATCAGGTTTGCCTGTTCAATGACCACTAACTCTCCCAAAGGCGGAAGGCGCTCAATGCCGGGAAAATCAATCCGTGTATATAGCGGCGCGGCGCCGGTCATCACAAAACCACGATGGCGGGTTTTGCCGGTACCGACAGGAGCGGCTTTTGAACCTCTCGGTAAATCGGGCAACAACTGTGTCGTTAAATGGTTAAATTGCTTGTATTTGTTGGCATTGAAGGTCATCACCTTTTCCACTATATCGGTGCCGGTGGAAATGGTGTAATGAATTTGTATCCGGCAAGTGGTATCTTCTACGGAATAGGTATAAATACAATTATTTCCCGGACGGGGTTCAATCGCTAAACCGGGAAAGGTTTTCAGATAGTTGTCCACAGACATTTCCGGCATTTCCTTCCGAATACCTGTAAACAACTGCTCTCCAAATTCATTCGGCAGGCGTACTGCTATTTCTTTTTGTGCGTGGGGTCCTTTGAATCTGAAACGGTGCACAACAGGCACTTCGTTCCCTAACGGCATGGTAGAAGAGGCATACTGAACGCCGTCGTTGTCCATTTCAATCTGTCGGGCTAAACGGGATATTTTGACGTCGGGATACACCAGTGTGTCGCCGTAATAGTTACCGGTCAACCGCATGATCAGCACCACAGAGTCGAACTTCGGATAGTCATTGGGTTCATCGTCGGTGGTTCGTGTAAATTCAATGTAAGTGGCAGCCGTTGACTTTCCGACCAGCGGGTCGTCATACTCCCCCACAAATGCTACGCCCGGATAGTTCGGAAGGGTGGAGGTAACGATTGAATCCTTTGATAATACCGACAATCTAACGGTAAAGGTGTCGGTAATGTAGGTTCGTGTATGGGTTTCTACCAGGTAATTACCCAAAGACGAATTATCTCCACACGAAGCGAGCCACAACAGAACCAAAAAAGAGCCTGAACAGGCAAATCCCCACATTATTTTTATCATCCTATGCTGAATTGACATAAATACATTTTTATGCTGTATTAACGGACAAGCAAGCACTTTATTTTGCTTCTCCCTGATATAAAAATCGTGCAAATGTAGTGATTTTTTTTTATATACCAATAATAATTGATAATTGACAATTGACAATTGACAATTATTGGTGACCTCTTTTTTGCGGTGCCATGTAGAGACGGTGCGCGCACCGTCTCTACAGAGCGATTTAACTGCCAACGGGGCGAAATCGTTGATTCGCCTGTGATAACGCCATCACAATGTATCACAACCGAATCACAACGAATCACAACCGAATGTAGAAACGCGGCATGCCACGTCTCTACGTTTTGATATCTCACAAATCATCTTCCGAACACGGCTTTGCACGCTCGCGCAAATTGATATTGCACGCTCGTGCAAATCGGCATTGCACGCTCGCGCAGGTCGGCTTTGCACGCTCGTGCAGGTCGGCATTGCACGCTCGTGCAGGTCGGTATTGCACGCTCGTGCAAGCCGGCATTACACGCTAAGGAGTGATATTGAGATTTATTTCTATTGATATGAATGTCCTGCGGACAAGCGAACATTCCCCGTTAGGGGATACATATCAATAGAAAACAGGATACAGGCATCCTCCAAAACCTCGTAGAGGTTTCACAATATAATCGAGGCTTTTGTTATAGTTATTTATTGAAGACTGCTAAAGCACGGTCAGTATCCTGTTGAAAGCAAAAGTACGCGGCTCTTTAAGAAGCCTTTCGGAGTACTGCGTCGTTATCTCTACCCTGTAGCCCGTTTGTGGCTGCAATAACTCCGGTATCACCACCATCAGTTCGCTGGGATTGTTGGTCACGATGTCCGTAGGATCTACCTTGAGGCGTGTGTCACCCGTTTCGGCAACAAAATATACTCCGTTGGCAGTGTGGTTGCCTGCAATCTTGATTTTATGCCCGTTGATTTTCAAGTTGCGACCGGGGGTGATGAACTCGTTGACGCTACCTGTTTTCACGTCTGTCACTTGGGATATGAACAGCCCGGCATCGGCTACGCCAAGCACATCTACGTGCACCTGCTCCAGTTCCTTGCGCAGTTCTGCGCCTTGCTGCAGTTCAAACAGCACGCGGTGCCGGCTGGGGTCAAAGCGGTCGGCAGGACTGGTGAATACGCCTTTGATGTGGGGCGCGGCTACAAACCATCCTGTGTTTACGCCAAAACCATCGCACAAGCGATAGCCCATTTCTTTGAGAAACAGGTTTACGGCATGTTCCATCGCTGCTGCGGACACATCGGCGCCGCCGCGTGCCTGAGCGCTTTCGCAAATGTCCCTGACATTCAACGAACGTTCGGTACTTACCCGTGCAACAAAATCATTGGGATTGTCTGTCAGCGCATTGTCATACAAATATGCCTTGATAGTGTGTAAACTTGCCATTTTTTCTGATATGAATGATATAAATAGTGGGGGCAAAGTTAATCTTTTTAATTGTCAATTGTCAATTGATTTTTAACTTTGCGTGTTTTTAATTGAGAAGATGAAGGAACGGAACAAGCAGATGGGTAACATAGTCAGTTGGG
>JAITTD010000221.1 GCA_031287245.1 Bacteroidales bacterium | reverse complement strand
ATACATTTATTGATTGACGACTCCTTAGTGCTGCCTTTCAGGCAGTAGTGTTCGTGTGTTCGCACTACCGCAGGCAACGCTTCGCTCGCCTGCGGTTATGAAAATCAAGCCCTTCGGGCTGGAGTTTAAAGTTTCGGGTTTTGAGTTCGAAACACGAAACGCGAAACACGAAACACGAAACGCGAAACATTCTCTTTTCGCCCGAATGGGCGGGATTTCCATCACCGCCCTTCGGGCATAGCACCTCAAAGGAAGAACGAAAGAAAGGATAAACGGATAAACGAATCGTTCGTCCGTTCCTCCGTTTGTCCTTAATTTCCAATCTTCTGCGACATTTTGTGAACAATGGCGTCAATTTGCCCGTAGGTTTTGGCTGACACCGGAACCAAGGGCAGGCGAAGGACATTTTCCGCTTTTCCCATGATGTGCAGCGCTGCTTTAATACCCGCCGGACTGCCATCTGCCATTTGTGCCTCAAAAAGGGGCAATAATTGATAGTGATGTTCACGCGCCTGCGAGAAATTGCCGGTTAATGCGTCGGTCACCAATGCCGACATTTCGTGCGGACAGGCATTGGCGGCTACCGAGATAACGCCGTTGCCGCCTGCAGCAATGAACGGTAGCGTCAGTACGTCATCGCCGGAAATGACCGCGAAATCGTCCGGTTTGGCGGCAATAATCTTCATCATCTGACTTAAAATGCCCGAAGCCTCTTTAATGCCGACGATATTGTCCACCTGTGCCAACTCCAATGTGGTTTCCACCGTCATGTTGATGCCAGTACGCCCGGGAATATTGTATAAAATGACAGGGACAGGGCTTGCAGCGGCTATTGCCTTGAAATGTGCAATGATTCCTGCCTGAACGGGCTTATTATAGTAAGGCACCACCGACAGTATTCCCGCGATGCCTGAAAAATCAGTTTGTTGAATGGTCTCAATCACCTCCGCAGTGTCATTTCCGCCGATTCCAACAACAATCGGAACTTTCCCCTTGGTTTGTTTCACCACATATCGGATAATCTGTTCTTTCTCTTTGTGGTTAAGCGTTACAGACTCTCCGGTAGTTCCCAACACCACGAAATAATTGACATTGCCATCCATACAATGGTTGACAATCCTCCCTAATGTCTCAAAATCAACTGTTTTATCCTGTTTAAACGGTGTGATTAACGCTACACCGGTGCCATAAAATAACATATAAATTACGAATTAAAAATTACGAATGACGAACCTGTATTATTCATTCCGTTTTTCTCAAATTTGATACATATAATTTGACATTCTCTAAAAAAACGCCTATCTCTTTCTTTTTCAGTTCCAACGAAAGGTCATTATACGGGCTGTCACTGATTCCTACTTTGCATTTGGCAACAGACAACCGCATGATGTATTCGATGGGGAAATACGATTCCATGCTGCAATTGATGAGCATATCAAAAGGGGTTACAATAAATTTATTGACTGTTGGCGAAGTAGGGGTAAAAAAGAAAGTCAATTCTTTTTGTGTGAAAAAATCCCATTCTTTCCAAAAAAGGAAATTGTTCGGAATTTTCTTCATATTAAAATATCCCACTACTTGATAGTGAATATTCCTTTGGGTCAAAAATTGCAGAAAACTCTTCAAAAGATGAACACTTTTCTCATCAACAGATGCACAAATAATACCGATGAATTTTGCCGACGCAAAATCATACAGCACCTTTTGCCGTTTCAAACCGGCTGTTCTTTTTTGAAGTTTTCTTCGCGCAATATTTAAACGAATGTTTTCAAGAAACATGGTTTTTGCCTGTAAAAATAAGTCACAAATTTACACCTTTTTTTGTTTAATCCATATTTTTCACCATTTTTTTGCAAAAAAATCAGTATTTTTGTTCGATTTTTTGGGGCATATTTTCCCTGTATGAGTATTGTGTCTCTGGTTTTTATGTAAAAATATACGCTGAATGCAAATATCGTATCGTTGGTTAAAGGAATATATCCAAACGGATTTGTCGCCGGAGGATATGTCGGTTATTTTCACCTCTGTGGGGCTTGAAGTGGACTCCATGGAGGCATGGTGCCCTGTGAAGGGCGGATTAGAGGGCTTTGTGGTAGGAGAGGTGCTCACTTGTGAACGACATCCCAATGCCGACAGACTGAGCGTTACCACGGTGAATGTTGGGAAAGACGCACCGCTGGGCGTTGTTTGTGGTGCGCCTAACGTGGCTGCCGGACAAAAAGTGGTGGTTGCCACCATCGGCACCACCGTTTATATGAACGGCGACAGTTTTGAAATCAAAAAATCGAAAATACGCGGCGTAGAGTCGGAAGGAATGATTTGCGCCGAGGATGAACTGGGTTTAGGCGCTTCCCACGATGGTATCCTGGTATTGGACGCATCGGCTGTGCCGGGTACGCTTGCCAAGGATTATTTCAAGGTGGAAACAGACTGTATCTTTGAAATAGGACTGACGCCCAATCGAATTGACGCGGCTTCGCACATCGGGATGGCTCGCGATTTGGCGGCATATCTGGCTGTGCACGTTCCGACGTTTTCCAAAGAGCGTGATTTTCGCCTGCCGTCAGTGGAGCATTTCGCAGTGGACAACCACCAACTTCCCATTACGGTGATAGTTGAGAATATAGAAGCCTGTCCGCGCTATGCAGGCGTTACCATCAGCGGGGTGCGCATCGCATCTTCACCGGAATGGCTGCAAAACCGGCTGCGTGCCATCGGACTGTCGCCCATCAACAACGTGGTGGACGTCACCAACTTTATTCTCCATGAGATGGCGCAACCTCTTCACGCTTTCGACGCCGACAAAATCATCGGTGGCAAGGTGATTGTGAAGACACTGCCTGCCGATACGCCTTTTGTTACCTTGGACGGCGTAGAGCGCAAATTGGCAGACAACGACCTGATGATTTGCAACGCACAGCAGGGAATGTGCATCGGCGGCGTGTTCGGCGGTTTGGAATCGGGCATTAGCGAGCAAACGGTCAATGTATTCCTCGAAAGCGCCTACTTCAATCCGGTGTATATCCGCCGCACAGCCAGACGGCATGGGCTGAATACCGATGCATCGTTCCGTTTTGAGCGCGGTATCGACCCTGTTAATACTGTATATGTATTGAAACGTGCAGCCATGCTGATAAAAGAAGTTGCCGGCGGCACTATCAGTTCGGAAATAGTGGATATCAACTCGGCGCCTGCTCAACCTTTTGCAGTACAGTTGAACTATCAACGCATCAATCAATTAATCGGCAAGGAAATAGCATCTGATACCATTCAAAAAATTTTGGAAGCCTTGGAAATACAGGTAGAAAAACGTACACCAGAAGGCTTGGACGTGAAAATACCGCCCTATCGGGTGGATGTGCAGCGCGAAGCCGACGTGGTAGAGGACATTCTGCGCATTTACGGCTACAACAACGTCGAATTTGGTGATGAACTGCATGCAACGCTTTCATCTACACAAAAACCTGAGCGAGAAAAGATAGTCAATGCCATCAGCGATTTCCTGAGTAATAGCGGGTTCAACGAAATTTTATCCAATTCATTGACTAAAACCGCTTATTACGAGGATTCGGAAGTGTATAAAGCGGGAAATACCGTCAAAATACTCAACCCGCTGAGTCAGGACTTGGGCTGTATGCGGCAAACCTTGCTCTATGGAGGTCTGGAAGCCGTTATTTACAATATCAATCACCGCAATCCCGATTTGAAACTGTTTGAATTTGGCAACTGTTATGTGAAAGAAGAACGTGCAGGGCAAACGTTGCCAGGATTTACAGAGCATCAGCATTTGTCGCTTTTCGTTACCGGAAGTAAAAACGCAGCCAACTGGAACACTTCCGGTCAACCGGCGGACTTCTATACCATAAAGGCTTATGCAGGCAATGTTTTAAACCGTTTGGGCATTTCCACCCGTTCTTTGACGGTGAAAGAAGCCGAAAGCAACGAGTTGTTTTCCGAAAGCCTTGTATATTACGCTGACAAAACAGTAACGGTGCTCGAAATAGCCACCGTTCATCCCAAATTACTGAAACGTTTTGACATCAAGACGCCTGTTTACTACGCCGATTTTCGTTGGGATGTTGTGCTGAACTTGCTGAACCGCGTGAAAATCAGTTACAAAGAAATTCCACGTTTCCCCGAAGTGTTTCGCGACTTGTCGCTGTTGGTGGACAAGCCGGTTAAATTTGCCGAAATAGCCCGTGCAGCCAACATAGCAGAGCAAAAACTGCTGAAAGACGTTCTTTTGTTTGATGTATATGAAGGCGATAAGATTGCAGACGGCAAAAAATCGTATGCAGTGAGGTTCACTTTGCAGGATACCCAGCAAACACTGACCGATCACCAAATTGATAAAGTGATGCAACGCATAGCAGGCGCATTGGAAAAAGAAACAGGCGCTCAGGTGCGACAGTAAAAATATAATATTAATTATAAAGAATCATGAAACATTTTTTTTCAACTGTTTTAATTTGTATGGCTGCACTGTCGCTGCAAGCGCAGGAATTAAAAATCAGCGACATCGAAATGATTAACCTGGGCGATGGACGCTTGTTTGCCCGTGAACGCAAAGACGAAAAAGCCGTTGACGGGAGGGTACGTATCATTACCGGATACACAACCGAATACATTGACGCGGGTTTCGCGGACGGATATGCCGATGGAAAATGGGAATATTACCGCCACAATACCTTATCCGAAAGCATGAATTATTCCAAAGGTTTCCTCAACGGTGAAAAAATCAACTATTACGGCGATGGAACCACGATGAAGGAAAAAGTTACGCTAAAAAACGGCAAAGCCGATGGAATGATTATCCGTTATTCGCAAAACGGCAAGGTGGAATACGAAAAAGGTATGAAAGACGGCATTGACGAAGGTCCCGAACGCCGCTACGATGAAACCGGAAAAGTAGTTGCCGAAACGATTTACAAAAACGGAAAAGCGGAAGGAAAATCGTTTGCGCTCTACAACAAAGGCAATTCGGACGCTTATACGAAAACCGAATATTACAAAAACGGCGTGTTGGACGGAAATTATTCCGAAATATATGAAAACGGAACGGTCAAAGTGAAAGGCAAATACGTCAACGGGAAAAAAGACAGCCTGTGGGAAACCAATAAAGAAGACGGTTCGCGTAAACCGACAGAAGAATACAAAAACGGCAATGTGATAAAACGCATCACCTATTTCACCGACGGCAAAGTGGAAATGGAACGGAATTTCGATGAAAACAGCAAACAGCACGGCGTAGAGAAAAAATACGATTGGGAAACCGGAGCATTGAAAACAGAATTGAATTACGTGCACGGCAAACAAGTCGGCAAACAAATCCGCTACATAACCAGTAATGCAGGTAACTACATCGAAACCGCTTATTATAACGAAACCGGACAAAAAGACGGAGAATATTCCGAAATTTTCGTGGATAAAAACAACCTGAAAGTCAAAGGACAATACGTGAAAGACAAGAAGCACGGCAAATGGATTTACGGCTATCCACACGGTAAGCAGTATAAAGAAGAAACGTATGAAAACGGACAATTGATTGATACGAAGAAGATTGATTAATGAATTGCTCGTATTTCGAAAATTTCATGTATTTTTGTAAAATTATTTTTTGTAAAAAGTTTTCACAATGAAAATGAAAGATGTAATGCGATATTTTCCGCCCTTGTTCAGGAACAAATTTATCCTGTCATTCGTGCTGTTTTTCGTATGGCTCACTTTTATTGACACCAACAGTTTGATAGAGAGGACAAAAAATATTCAACAGGTGCATCAACTGGAAAAAGATAAACTTTATTACGAAAAGAAAATTCAGGAAGACCACGAGAGATTGCAGGAATTGGAGAGCGACCGCGAGAATTTGGAGAAATTTGCCCGTGAACAATACCTGATGAAACGGGAAAACGAGGACATTTTCATCATTGAAAAATAGGCTTATGCCTGATAACGCAACTTTTCCGGTTTACCAGATTCCATTGATACTGGCATCCAACTCGCCGCGTCGCATCGACTTGATGCGCGGAGCGGGCTTTACATTTGAAGTAGCAGATGCAGGTGTTGCCACCGAAACCTACCCTTCCGACTTGCAAGCCGCCGAAATACCCCTTTATCTGTCGCGATTGAAAGCCGACACTTTTCTCAACCGCCATTCATTGCAGGGCAATACGGTACTGATTACCGCTGACACCATTGTATGGCTGCAAAACAAGGTATTGGGTAAACCGAAAGACCGACAGGACGCCATAAGGATGCTGAACGATTTATCAGGCAACGTTCATCAGGTATTTACAGCAGTGTGTCTCACATCCACAGCGCAACAACGCACGTTTTATTCCGAAAGCAAGGTCTGGTTCAGGCATTTGACCGCGGACGAGATGGTTTATTACACGGATCACTTCCGCCCTTACGACAAAGCAGGCGCTTACGGCATTCAAGAGTGGATTGGCTTGGTGGGCATTGAAAAAATTGAAGGTTCCTGTTTTAATGTTGTCGGATTGCCTGTTCACCAGTTATACAGCGAGTTACTGCATTATGTCCAATGATTATTTCCGTTTCAAACAGTTCACCATCCGCCAATCGCAGGCAGCGATGAAAGTAGGAGTGGACAGTGTGCTGCTGGGTGCATGGACAGATGTATCGCAGGCAAATCGTGTGCTGGATGTGGGAACAGGAACGGGATTGCTGGCATTGATGCTTGCACAGCGAATTGCAAAGCCCGATGTGCAGATTGACGCAGTGGAAATTGATGCCAACGCCTGTCTGCAAGCACGGGAAAATGTGGCAGCCAGCCAATGGCACAGACAAATCAGCATTTATTGCGACGATTTCAAGCATTTTGCCCTTCAAACCAAGCAACAATACGACCTTCTTATCAGTAATCCGCCGTATTTCAGCCATTCGCTAAAATCATTCGACAGTCGGCGATGTTTGGCAAGGCATAACGACAGTTTGCTTTTTTCGGAATTAGTGGCAGGCGCCGCAAAATTATTGATGCCGGAAGGGAAAATGGCAGTGGCGCTACCCATCCATGAGGCAGATTCATTCACAACACAAGCGACACAACACGGTTTATCCGTTTGCCGCCGTCTGTTTATCCGTTCCACGCCAGCCAAATCGCCTTATCGGTTGCTGCTGGAACTGTCCGACAGAAAGTTTCCGGCAACAGAACAGCATCTCTGCATCTGCGATGCACAACAAGCGTTCACCGCCGAATACACAAAATTAACCCAAGCGTTTTATCTGAAAATGTAGGAGAACGGATGAACGATAAAACGGATAAACGAATGAACAATGTATCACAACCGTATCACAATGTATAACGCGCAGCATATAACAAGATATAACTAATGTATAACATCCTCGGCGCCTGAATAATTACAGCCAAAACATGACTGCTAAATTTGTGCGCAAATTGGATACTTCTTTGGCATTGACGATTTTGCCACGATGGTTGTCTTCCGTTGTGCCATACGCTGCTGTTGTATATTCCAGTTCAAGCATAAACTGCCAATTGCCAATATTGTAAAAAAGATGTGGAGCAACGCGATACATGTATTTCATGTTTTTTTCGCGGGCATACCACTCACCTGCCACATTGTCCAGTGTACCCAGACTGTGCAGGTATCCAAAGAAGCATCCCACCTGCCATTTCTTACCATAATCCACTCCCAACCAGTAATTCATGTATTGTGTCGGGGTGTAGGTCTCGTGTCCTGTTGCAGGGTCAATTGTACTCACAGCATAGCCGCCTATCATCAAAGCGTCTGCGGTGTTTTGCAGATACATTGCCTGCGATTTGATGAGCCAGTTCGTTTTTTTATATTGCAGATAGGCTTGCGCCGAATAAGTGGTGATGGTTTCGCTGGTTTTGTACAGTTGAGTTGGGCTAATTTGAGTAAACAGTCGCGGTTTGAGTGTCTTCACCGCACCCACCACACCTGTTTGCAAAGTGTTGGTTTTATGGGCAATGTCGATAGAAAACTCTGGAATCGTTGCATTTCTC
>JAITTD010000201.1 GCA_031287245.1 Bacteroidales bacterium | reverse complement strand
CAATAAAAAAACATATTCTTTTCATATAGCACTATCTTTTGGGAATTCTTCCATGTAGAAATGTTTAGTGTAGCGCGGTCCGTTCACAACAAGGTAAGCGTTTACATACATGGTATAGTAAGGTGCTGCAGGCGCACAGCATCGCCACGTCAGTCCCATTTGGAACTGGCTTGTCGCTCATTATGAGCCTTTTAAATCTATTCTGTTTTATCATAACTTAACAGAATCTTTATGTCTAAATTTATTCTGCCATTTTGTGGCAAAGTAAATGATTTTTTTTCAATCTGTGAAATTTAAAATTACGAATTGGCAGATTCAAATTATGAGTTTGAAGCAATGAGAAAAAGCCGCATCCTCCGTTCTTCCGTTCATTCGTCCTCGTGATGCCTTACGAAGGCTTTGATTGTGGCGCATTTTTTTCCTTCCGATTCGCCATACGGGCGAATGGTGTATATGAGAACAGCAGCGGGCACAATGAAGGTTTCAGCATAATGAACCACAAACGGTTCGAAATCATTTGTCGGGCTTTCTACTATCGCTTCTGCACCTTCCACTAAATTGAGCACATTCACGCTTCCGTTTGTCAGGTGCAGTACGGGTTTTGTGAACCAATGTCGGCGGGTTTCTATAAATTCCTGTCGGTGCAAGCCTGTGCGTTCTTCGCAAATGCCGTCTTCTTCGCTGAGGGTTTCCGCGCGGTGCACCAATTCCCGCTCTACCCATGATTCTGTGCGGTTCCATTGTATCACTTTTTCGCCGTGAGCGATATTGATGGGACGCGGTCTGCCGTCCAACCCGAGTCGTCCCCAATCCCACAGTTTGAAGGTGAAGATATATGGTGTTGCGCTGATTTCAAGCACCATACTGTTTTTGCCTGAGCAATGCACCGTTCCTCCCGGTATCAGGAAATGGTCGTGTTTCTTTGCCGGATATTTGCCCACATACGCTTCTGCGTCGAATTTTCCTGTTTCTTGCGCTGTTCGCAGGTCGGCGATCATTTTTTCGGGGTTGATGCCGTCTTTCAAACCGAGATACACCACGGCGTCTTCGCGGGCATCGAGCATATAGTAGCTTTCGTCCTGTGTGTAGTGCATCCCGAATTTTTCCTGAATGTATTCCGTCAAAGGGTGCACCTGCAAACTCAGGTTGCCGCCGTCCATGGTGTCGAGGAAGTCAAAGCGGATAGGAAATTCGTCGCCAAAGCGTCCATATACGGGCACGCCCAGCAGTTCTTGCGGATGCGCAAACACAAGGTCAATGGAAGGCAACTCGAAACGGATGTCGCCAAAGCCCAGCAAAAGGCTGTTTTCTTCGGGCACGCAATCGAATCCCCATGCAAAATTAATCGCCTCTCGATCCAAATCGCAAACTTCTTTCAGCCATTGTCCGCCCCAGGGACCCGGATCGAAGAAGGGCACCACACGAAACGGTCGCTTGACAGCCTGCGCCAATCCTTGTTCAAACATTGCTCTTGTAATCATTTTGGGCTGTCCGGCTGCATTGGTGTCCAGCACATAATCCCAGCGTTTCATCAGGCTTTTCTTAAAACGGTCGCAGATACGCCAATCCACAAAGAAGGCGCGTTTATATTGAAGCGCTGTGCGTTCGTTTTTGTTGTTCACTCCGATATTGCTTACTTCATTGCGCCGAAAGCGTTGCTGTATCTCCCAACGCGCCATGTCTGCATAAACAAGAATATCTGCATCGGGATATACGTAAGCGGCGCCAATGCCAACTACCACCACGTTTTGATTCAAATTGCGAATGTGCGTTCTTGCATTTTCCACTCTTTTTGTGTCGAAGAACCGGTCGATATGGTAGCGCGTCATATAACCAAACAACTCATCGTCAGTGATGTCGTCATGAAAAAAATCGTTGATGTTCTGTTCCGACAACATGGATTCCGAGGACAGCACAAAAGTGGATTCTGCACAATTCGCTGCAAAAGCCGATACTATCTCGACTTCATTTACGCCGTGGTAACATTCCACAGCAACCACAGTCTTCTTTTTCTTCAAACCACTCAATCGCCGGTTCAGTTCTTCGGTAATGGATTCCCAGCCTGTCAAACAGTCAGCAGGATTACCGGACACCTGCACGACGGGAAATTTGTCATAATTGAATTTGTTGTTCATGATGAAATTTGTAATGGCTGTTTTTACAACATTTCCGCCTGTTCCAGAAATTTCTTTACCTCTTCAATGCTCAAATTGGTAACTTCGCCTATCTCAGCTATTGACCAGCCTCTTTGGGCTAATTTGGCGGCAATTTCAAGTTGGCTTTCCATCCTGCCTTCCATCTTGCCTTCCATCTTGCCTTCCATCTTGCCTCGATGTTCATAAGAAACGGCGATATTATAGATTTCATCCATTTTTAAGAGGTCTTCACTGTATGTTTCCATTTCTTTTGGTGTTAAATTTGACTTTTGTGCTCTTTCAAATAATTTTTCAAAAACAGGGTCGTCAATTTGTTTCGGCATCTCCGTTAATTCCGGTAAATGCTTTAATAAATACAACCATATATCCCCTTTTGTTTCCAGCTGATCTAATGTCTTGTGAAATTTTGTCAACTCCACGAATATCATCTTCAACTTGGATGAACAGGTTTTCTGGGCTTCTGTCCTGTACAGTTCCACTCGTTCAATGATAATATCCTTTGTCTCCGGCTCGTCAAACAGTTCAAAAGCCAAAATGCCGACAAAATAGACTGGATCAAGTTCATAATTCCAAGGGACTTTCTTTTCGTTGCCTGCTTCATCTTTGACCGATACTTTGCCTTTTGGTGCCTGATTCCGTATCGGGAAAGCGGTGTAAAACAAGGCTCTGTCAATGAAGAAGTCGTGGGAAAGGCGCTGCATTTCTATGATTATGCGTTTACCGGTATCGGTGTGGCAATACAAGTCAAACTCCACCACACGGTTCTGCGGACGGTCGCCAAGATGCATCGGCGGTTGGTATTGAACATTCACTATGTGCTCGCCCGGCAAAAAAGCATTCAATGCGTCTGTAATTAGTTCAGCATCACTGAATATCTTTTTGAAACCGAAATCAGTCAGAGGACTGATATAAACCGCCGATTTCAATAAACTGCTAATCTTTTCCATATCGAAAAAATTTACGCTGCAAAAGTAAGCATTTTTTTGATGAAATAAAAATCAAGCCCTTCATTTTTCTCTGTGGGGATAATCAATGGTATAATGCAGTCCTATACTTTCATGACGTGCCTGCGCGCTTTTGATGACAAGGTACCCGGCGTTAATCATGTTGCGAAGTTCGCACAATTGAACGGATAGGGTCGATTTGGCATAGAAGTCTTCCGTTTCTTCATAGATAATCTGCAACCGGTCTGCCGCACGTTTCAGGCGAAGATTGGAACGCACAATGCCGACATAATTACTCATAATCTGTTGCATTTCTTTGTAATTCTGGGTTACCAACACCATTTCTT
>JAITTD010000207.1 GCA_031287245.1 Bacteroidales bacterium | reverse complement strand
GGATTGGCGCGGAGGCAAGGTACAACCCTGCTACACACAAAACCACCTGCGATATGACCCCCACCGCCGAGTTGCGTGCCGCCTTGGGCGCAGTGGGCGTGGAAGTGCTGGGCGTAAAGGAAAGCGGCGCCTACATCGGGCTGGTGACCGATGCTGCCAACGGCAAAACCGATGGCACCATCACCCCCAATGAAGATATTATCATTGAGGGCAACAAAATGAAGGTAGCACCCGCAGACGAGACAGGTCTGGGCGTATTCTTTGTTGCCGCAGACGGCGCAGAAACGCCTGTAACGCACCGCCTCACGGTGAACACTCCAAAAAAACTGATTGCTCGCGTGCCGGCATTGGCAGCGGGGATGTACACGCTCAAAGTGGTTACCCGATTTTCGCAAGGTAACGTTTTTCTCAAAGAACCGCGCAGCATTATTTACAATCAGATGCTCCCTTCATCAAATATCTGTGTTGCGGCAAGGATTAACGGATGGACAGCACGTCCAGCGCTTTTACATCTTTTTTCAAATCAACGATATAAACATGGTGCTGTGGCGGCTGTACATTGGGGAAACTGCTCATCTGAATTTCCGTTGCAAATGCGTTGTTCTGATATTGAAGCACAAAGGTTGCCACCATAGAGGAAGTCAGTGCGGGATGCCTGTCCACTTTGATAATCACTCTGTTGGCTTCCGGCGTTTCCTGCACCAGCATTTCCCGAATATGAAACGCGCCAACGGTTTTATCCTTCAAAACGCTTTCAAATCCGGTCATTCCGGGTACAACATCGCGAATAAATGCGAAATGGCTCTGGTCGCTCAAATCGGCAAGCCACACTGCGTCGCTCGACCTGTCGGGCAAGATGGATGCGTAGTGATCCTGCAAGAAAGCGGCTAATTTATAGGCGGTGATTTCCATGCCGTAGGTGGTGGAGTGCTGGGAACCGGAAAGATCATTTTCAAAGGCTTCTTTGGTGTAACTCAACGAGTCGTAAGGCGATTGAAGGTTTAACCATTGGGCTTGGGGATATTTTTGAATTTCTGCGCTCAGCGTGGCTTTGAGGTCTTCGTAATGGTCAAATGTTCTGTAATATTTGGCGGTGCTGAGAAACATCAGGGAAATGCCATTCGCCTGACACAGGTCGGCTATTTTTCTCAGGTATTCCTTGCTTTTTTCCGATATTTTTACTTTGCGCCCGTCAACAGGCGCACCTGTGATGTCATATTTGGCAATGGTAGTATCAGTCAAGTGGTTATTTCCATGCGCAAACCTGCCGAGGTCTAACTTTACGCGGTCGGGATTTTTGTTTTTTGTTGCCTTATTGAATGCTATGCGTGCCTGATCTGTCAGCAAAAACGAGTGATTTCGGATGGAAGGCGACCATGCTTTCACCCAGTCGTTGCTTTTGAAGTAATACGGCATCATCAGCAATTTGTACCAAGCGCTTTGTTTGGCTTCAAAACTTTGTATCCGGCTCCACTCCTGCCCTACCTCGCTACTGTGAATGAAAGATGTTTCCAAAATAACCACTTTCGGCTTGGCATACCGCAGCACTTCGTTCAAACCGAACCATGTATCCATCACCGCCGAACCGGGCGTTCCCAGAATAAAGCAGTAAGTACCTGTCACCATGGATACGATAAACGGCTCTACGCCTGCCATTGCATGGGAATTGCCAAAAATCACCATATCCACTTCCTTCTTTTGTTTTCCAGCGAAACGGTAGAACGAGCGCCACTTTCGCTCCACATGATTGTTTCGCTGGTCGGCGGTGAAGTATTCTTTTTTGTCCGTATAAACGACTGCCGCCATCACCATCGCCAAAAGCAGCAGCAATTTGCCCGAAAATTTTATCCAGTTGAATTTTTGAGGTGTAATGCTTGCAATGGGGGGTGCAAACTTGGTGTTTTTCTGTTGTTTTTTCTTATTCATACTCAAAACTGAAAATAGATGAATGAATTTTCGTTACCATTGCCATATTGCCCCAAATAGACCATACTCAGCACAAATGCGATGTAAAAAGCCCATCGGACAAGGGCAGGCAGTTTGAAAAACCGGTTTTGCAGCCAGCCGTCTTTCCATTCGCAAATGATTTCTTTCAGCAAAAGGACGCCAATCAAGCCAAACGTCAGTTTGAGTTCTGTGACATTCAAGCCAAATTTAAGCAGATTGCCGGTGTGGTCGAAGCCCAGATTGGCAAAACAGTCCAATGCCGCCTGAAAGCCTTGTGCGCGAAAGAATATAAGAGACAATGCCCAGCAAGTCCATATAAAAAGCGACTTCAAACCATGAACTACTGCATTTTTGCTTTTGGTTGCCGACAAGACAGGGTCGAGCAGGAAGAGAAACAGCGCATTGAGCGTCCCCCATATCACAAAATTCCACGATGCCCCATGCCACAAGCCGCTTACCGCAAAGACGACAAGCGTATTGATTTTGGTACGGGCTGCGCCTTTCCGGTTTCCGCCCAACGGAATATACAGATAGTCCCGAAACCACGATGAAAGCGATATATGCCACCGTTTCCAAAAATTGCCAAAAGAGACGCTGAGGTAAGGACGGTTGAAATTTTTGCGCAGGTCAAAGCCAAACAAGCGGGCTGTACCGATGGCTATATCGGAATATGCTGAAAAATCAAGATACAACTGAAAGGCAAAGAACGCCACTCCCATCACTAAGGGCATTCCCGATGCCGCCGGAATATTTTTGAAAACGGCATCCACATACACCGCCAAACGGTCGGCTATCATTATCTTTTTGAAGAATCCCCACGCTATCAGCAACATGGCGTTGCGAAAAACAGCATAATCGGGCGTATGCAAGCGTTCAAACTGTGGCAGAAAATTTTTCGCCCGCTCTATCGGTCCAGCCACCAATTGCGGAAAGAAACTCACAAAGGCGAAAAACTGAACCCAATCCTTAGCCGGAACAGCCTGCCTTTTGTAAAGGTCAATGGTGTAACTCAACGTTTGAAAGGTATAGAAACTGATACCTACCGGCAGGATGATGTTAAGCGTAGCGGAAGACAAGGAAATGCCCACAGCGGAAAGCATGACAGCCAAACTGTCGGCGAAAAAATTGAAGTATTTGAAAAAGCCCAAAAACCCGATATTTGTGATGATGCTCACCATCAGCCAGCGTTTTTTCATACGACGGACAGTGGACGTTTCGTCTTCGCCCTGTTCATTCAAGGCTACTATCTTTTTGCCGATATAAAAATCGGTGAACGAACTGATAATGATAAGCGAAAGGAAGCGCCAATCCCACCATCCGTAAAAGACGTAACTGCACGCCAGCAGGAAACAGTTCCTCTTCGTAATGGACTTGCTGAAAAAAGCCCAGTACAGGATGAATACCAACGGCAGAAAAACCGCAAAAGCAAAAGAATTAAAAAGCATACAAACTTTTGACTATGTTAAAAAAACGGGACAAAATTAAAAAAAAATGCTGTTATTTCAAAAAAAATCACCATTTTTGCAACAAAGTTATTTAGGCTGATAAACAACAAAAACATCATATCAAAAACATATATATGGCTAAGATTAAACGAGTTGGAGTATTGACGTCAGGTGGAGATGCTCCGGGAATGAATGCAGCGATTCGTTCTGTAACCAGAGCGGGCATCAACAGCGATTTGGAAGTATTTGGCATCCGCAGAGGCTACGAAGGCTTGATAGAGGGCGATATATTTCAGATGAATTCGGAAACCGTCAGCGGCATTATTCAAAAGGGAGGTACGTTCCTGCTGACAGCCCGCAGCAAGCGCTTTCGCGAAAAGAAAGGTCGTGAAGAGGCTTACGAGCAGTTGAAAAAGAACAAAATTGATGCTGTGGTGGTGATTGGCGGTGACGGTTCGTTTACCGGAGCCAACATCATGTCGATGGAATACGACATTCCGTTTATCGGATTGCCGGGAACCATTGATAATGACTTGTACGGCACCGATTATACGATAGGCTACGACACAGCGCTGAACACTGTGGTGGAAGCAGTGGATAAAATCCGTGATACAGCCAGTTCGCACAATCGTATCTTCTTTGTGGAAGTGATGGGGCATGAAGCCGGCTTTCTGGCTATTAACAGCGGCATAGCGTGCGGCGCGGAGATTATCATGATTCCCGAAGAGAAGAACCAGATTGAGAAAGCGCGTAAATTTTTAGCCGAACGCGCACGCAAGAACAAATCGAGTATCATATTGGTTGCCGAAAACCTGAAAGAAGGCAACGCCATGCAGATAGCCGCTACGCTTGGTCCTGAATTTCCCCAGTTTGATATGCGGGTATCCATTCTCGGACACATTCAGCGCGGAGGTTCGCCAAGCGCCAAAGACAGAATTATCGCCAGCCGTATGGGGGCAGCCGCCATCGAAGCGCTGCTCGACAATCAAAAAAGCGTAATGATTGGCGTAGTCAACGATAGCATCGTGCAGGTGCCCCTGAACAAGACTATCAAACTGCACAAAGCCATCGACGAAGACCTGATAAACCTTGCAGAAGGCATTTCCACCTTCGGACCTCCTAAAAGTGAGCCGTAATTCGTGCCTTCGAGGATTTCCTCCAAACAATGATTGTAACTTTGTGTTTTTTACCACAAAGAGCACAAAGGTTTTACTGTTTTTCATTGCTCGCGCTTGGAAATCTCAATATTTTCATCTATTTTTGCAAAATAAATGTCTAATATTCAAATGTTATCAATTCGCAACTTATATGCCTCTGTTGCAGGCAATATGATATTAAAAGGGCTGAATTTGGAAGTGAACACCGGAGAGGTTCATGCCATTATGGGACCTAACGGGGCGGGCAAAAGTACGCTGGCAGCCATTTTAACCGGACGCGAAGGATATGAGGTCACAGAGGGCGAAATTTGGTATGAAGGAAGCAATCTGTTAGCGCTCAATCCCGCTGAACGTGCGCGAAAGGGGATTTTTCTCAGTTTTCAGTATCCCGTGGAGATTCCGGGTGTCAGTATGGCGAATTTCTTGAAACTGGCTATCAATGAACAGCGGAAATCCCGTGGTTTACCGCCCATGCCGGCTGCCGAATTTCTCAAAAGGATGCGTGAAAAAGCCAAATTGGTGGAACTGGACGCCTCGCTCATCAGCCGCTCGGTCAATGAAGGATTTTCGGGTGGCGAAAAGAAGCGAAACGAGATTTTTCAAATGGCAATGCTGGAACCGACATTGGCTATTCTTGATGAAACCGACAGCGGACTGGACATTGACGCGCTTCGGATTGTTGCCGGCGGAGTGAATGCCTTGAAGAACAAAGACAGCGCCACTATCGTGATTACACATTACCAGCGTTTGCTGGATTATATTATTCCCGATTTCGTGCACGTGCTGGCAGGCGGAAAAATCATCAAATCAGCCGGAAAGGAACTCGCCCTCGAATTGGAAGAAAAAGGCTATGAATGGCTTGTTTCCTAAATCAAGTGCTTATCCCATGAACATGATGCAAGACTCAGAAGGCTTTTCCATCCGTATTCCTGCCAAAACACAGACAAAAGAGCCTGTTTACATCCAAGCCCGTATGTCTGGCAGTTCCCGCAACCGGATTGTCGTGGAAGCCGGCAGTTCTGCGAATATTGTGATTAGATATCTTTCCGAAGAGGAACATCTCAACGCTGATGAATTGAATGAAGTACTGTTGGAGGATAACGCCTCTCTAAACATAGTGCTGTTGCAGCGATTGAACCTTTCTACTCATCTGAAAACGCATACAACAGTGAGTCAGGCGGCAGACAGTATGGTGAAAATACACTATATCGCCTTATCCGGAGAAAACATCGACAACAGTTTGCAGGTGAACCTTAACGGGAAAAATGCCGAACATACCGCACACGGTCTGTCCTTTACCGAAGGTACTGAATTGATGGGCAATCACGTGCGGATAGTCCACACAGCGCCCGAATGTCGCAGCAACCAGTTGTTCAAACACATTCTGTCCGGCACTTCCACGGGAAATTTTACCGGACAGATTATTGTGAATAAAGAAGCGCAGAAAACCACTGCCTACCAGCGCAGCAGCAATATTTTGCTCAACAGCAAAGCCAAAATGAACATCCAACCGCAATTGGAGATATATGCTGACGACGTAAAGTGCAGTCACGGCGCTACGGTGGGACAAATAGACAGCGAAGCCGTGTTTTACCTTCAAACTCGCGGCATTGACAAGCAGGATGCAGAAAAATTATTGCTCTGTGCATTTGCGGAAGAAACACTCGAAGGTATTAATATTGAGAATATTAAGAGCGAAATCATTCAATATGTTAATCAAAAGTTAATAACTTCTTGAGCGAAATTTCATTCTATATTTATACTTTTGGAACGGAAAAGTTTAAAAATTTAAACATGAAGAAAATATCTGCGTTTGTAATGATAATCACCTTATTGGTTGCAGTTTTTGCGACCGATTCTTGTGTTCCTAAACGTAAATTTACCGAGCAAAAACGTTTGCTTGACAAATTTGAAGATGAAAATGACCGGTTGATTTCGGAAAATGAGCAGTTACTGGTGAACAATACCGAGTTGAAGTCGCAAATGGAGGCTATCAACAGGAATATCAGGCAAATGAAAGCCGATTCGCTTGAATTGGCACACCGGATAGCCGATTTGCGTGCCGATAACAAACGCTTGGAAGGCAAATTGAATGAAACAAACATTGCTATGCACATGCTGAAAAAAGGAGCAGAGCAGGAAGCCTCGAAACTGAATATGCAATTAGAAGGAATACAGGACGATTTGCAGGAGAGAGAAGCGGAATTGCAGACTCTTTCAAAGGAATTGGAAGCTAAACGCCGCAATTTGGCAGCATTGGAGCAGGAATTAGAGCAGCGCAACCAAAAAATGGCTGAATTGGAACGCATCGTTGCGCGGCAGGATGCAGCCGTGAAAGCGCTTAAAGACAAGGTGTCGGCGGCACTGGTTGGGTTGGAAAACAACGGATTAACGGTGTCCATCCGCGAAGGCAAAGTGTATGTGTCGTTAGACGAGAAACTGCTGTTCAAATCGGGAAGCATCACCGTTGACCCCGCCGGTGTGAGCGCCCTGAAAAAGTTGGTGAAAGTGCTTGAACAAAACCCCGACATCAACATCACCATTGAAGGACATACCGACAATGTGCCGCTCACAGGCAGCGCGTCCATGGCGGATAACTGGGATTTGAGCGTAAAACGTGCCACATCCATTGTCCGCATCCTGTTGGATGGTACCAAAATCAAACCAAGCAGGCTCACTGCTGCCGGACGTGGCGAATTTATCCCTGTGGATGCCGCCAATAACCCGACATCCCGCCAGAAAAACCGCCGCACAGAGATTATTCTGATGCCGAAGTTGGACGAACTGTATCAGATGTTGCAGTAGCATTGGCAGGAAAAGACGACGAACTAACCCTTTCTGCAGGAATGGCAGGCAAACCTTTGTAACGCAGCAATATTTGGGCTACTGCCAAAACATCCTTTTCGCAATAGCGGGCAATGCGCGGCAAATCCTTGTCGTTCCAGTAAACGCCTCCCACCTGACTGCCGTTGATGTCGTCCTTTGGCGAAGGAATACCAAAAATATGCGTCAGCAATTTCAGGGAGGTGTAACTTTTGTAATCGCCGAAACGCCATAAATCCATCGTGTCGAGAAAAGGAACTTCCCAAGGTTTTTTGCCTGCTATGTTCAGCACAGCAGGCAACCCGATACCGTTGATCAGTATTCTGCGGGCAATGTAGGGAAAATCAAACTCTTTCCCGTTGTGAGCGCACAATATAGTATTGTGTCGCTGTGCAAAACTTTCCAGCAATTGATTAAACTCGTTCAACAATTGGCGTTCATTGTCGTGGAAACAGGATTTCACACGAAACGCCCATTCGTTCTGCTGTCGGTACAAATAGCCTGTGGAAAGACACACGATTTTCCCAAATTCGGCATAAATGCCTGCTCTTTCATATAGATGAGCAACAGTTTGTTCCTCTTCTTTTTTGCGAAAAAAACTTGAATTGGTCTTTTCTTCCCATAAATGCTGCATAGACTCGTCCAAAAGCGAAAAATCGGGATATTGAGGGACGGTTTCGATGTCCAAGAAGAGAATATCTTCTAAATGAATGTGATCCAACATGATGTTACAAAATAAAACGCAGCAAAGGTATGAAAAAACATCACGAATTTTCGAGCGTTATATTATTCTTGGAAAGAAATCTGCTAAATTTCACACGAAACAGGAATAATAAAGATTTAGCCGAATCGTAATTCGTAATTTTTAATTCGTAATTACGGTTAGCACAACGTTATTCCGTTGGTTGCTCCGGTTGAGCCGCTGGGAAGGTTCCGACAGCATCCGGATCTACTGCATTTTCAACCTGCTTTTCGATGATTGAACCGTCGGATTCGGTATCTCTGCCGGAAGTGGTATATATGGCTGCAATGATACACAGCACTACCACGGAACTGGCAAGCGTCCAAGTTGCTTTTTCGAGGAAATCCGCTGTTTTGCGCACGCCCAAAATCTGATTGGACGATGAAAAGTTGGCAGCCAAACCGCCTCCTTTTGAGTTTTGCACCAATACTACGAGCACTAAAAATACGCAGACAATTATCATCAATACCGTGATTACACTATACATTTGAGTTATTTTTTATATTCTTTTAAATGATCTTTCAAAGATGCAAAGTAATTACTTTTTTCCGGATTTTTCAAAATTAATTGGTCATAAATTTCAATTGCCTTGTCAATCAAGCCTTGTCCGGCAAAAACTTTGGCGAGTGTTTCTGTTGCTATCAGCGGATTATCAGGCAATTCATCTGCCAGTTGTACTTCAAAATTACTTTCACGTCGTTCCATTTTTTTTGATTCTGTCTGAAGAAAAGCATCAATTAAGAGGTCAACCGATTTTTGAGTAACGCGCTTTTCTTCCAAAATACCGGTCTGTTGGCGGAATGCGTCTATGTTGTTCATGTACAAAGCCAGCAGGTTGCGGATTCTGACGCAGAAAACCGAGCGTTCCGACTGTTTAGCAAAGTCGGTTTTATCTTTATTTTGCAGGCTTTTCAGCAACAGCAGATGCCCTGTATGGAAATACGGAAAACGTTCCACCAATTGGCTTAGTTCGGTTTCCATCCCGATGGTCAGATTGGGATGCGAAAGCAAATCACAAAAATTCTCTTTGGTCATTTTCGGCTTAATTACCTAACTCTGAAATAAATTTAACTCTCATCAGGCGGATGTCCTCTTCCGAAAACTCATCCTCGCCCAGTACCCTGATGGCGTCTTCGATGGATTCTGTTTCGGCATTTCTGAAATAATCGTATATTTCATCGCGGTGGTCTTCGTCCAGTATCTGGTTGATGTAGTAATCGAGGTTTATTTTGGTGCCCGAGTTGACAATTGCCTCAATTTCAGCGAGCAATTCAGGAATATCCAAATTTTTCGATTCGCAGATGTCTTCCAGTGCAATTTTTCGGTCAATCGCCTGAATGATATACACTTTCAGCCCGGATTTGTTGATGACGGATTTCACCACCATGTCCTGAGGGCGGACAATCTCTTTTTCTTCAACGTATGCTTTGATGATATCAACAAATTCCTTGCCATATCGTTGTGCTTTCCCGGCTCCCACTCCCGCTATGTTTTGCATTTCGTTCATGTTGATCGGATATTGAATGCACATATCTTCGAGGGACGTGTCCTGAAAGATGACGAAGGGCGGAAGATTTTTCTGTTTGGAAAGTTTTTTGCGAAGATCTTTCAGTATCTTGAACAATTCATCGTCCACCGTGCTGCTTTTGCCTGCCATATTGACACCACCATCTTCTTCATCGTCACTGTATTCATGGTCTTGCGAAAGCATGATGGAATACGGTTCATCCAAGAAGTCACGTCCTTTTGGCGTAAGTTTCAACAAACCGTAATTTTCTATTTCTTTCTGAATCAGTCCGACAACCAAAGCCTGCCGTAGCACCATGTTCCAAAAATGGTCGTCTTTCTCGTCGCCGCAACCGAACATTTCCATCTTGTGGTGTTTGTAACTTTTGATAGCGCTGTCGGCGTTTCCGGCAAGGAAATTGGCGATATGTTCCGCTTTGAATTTCTCCTGCAGTTCCAAGATAGCGCCCAATGCGGTCACCAAATACTGTTCGCCTTCAAACTGCGATTTGGGATGGCGGCAATTGTCGCAGTTTTCGCAGTTGGGTACCGTAAACTCTTCCCCAAAATAGTGCAACAGCAGTTTCCGGCGGCACAGAGCCGATTCGGCGTAAGCCACGGTTTCCTGCAGCAGTTGTTTACCGATTTCCTGCTCAGCAACCGGTTTGCCCTGCATGAATTTTTCCAATCTCTGGATGTCCTTGTAACTGTAAAAAGCGATGCAAATTCCTTCGCCGCCATCGCGTCCCGCACGCCCTGTTTCCTGATAGTAGCCTTCGAGGCTCTTGGGAATGTCGTAATGGATGACATAGCGGACGTCGGGTTTGTCAATGCCCATACCGAAGGCGATAGTGGCTACAATGACGTCCACTTCTTCCATCAAAAACCTGTCCTGGTTGTTGGAGCGGGTAGCAGCATCCATGCCGGCGTGGTAGGGCGCCACTTTGATGCCGTTCACCTCCAACTGTTCTGCCAATTCCTCCACTTTTTTACGGCTCAGACAGTAGATAATGCCTGATTTTTCCGCATTATTCTTGATGTACTTGATGATTTCCTTTTCGGCATTGATTTTAGGGCGCACTTCGTAGTAAAGGTTGGGACGGTTGAATGAAGCCTTGAACATGTGGACGTCCAGCATACCGAGGTTCTTCTGTATGTCGTGCTGTACCTTGGGCGTGGCGGTTGCCGTGAGCGCCATGAGGGGCGCTTCGCCTATTTCAGAAATGATGGGGCGAATGCGGCGGTATTCGGGGCGAAAATCATGCCCCCATTCCGAAATACAATGCGCTTCGTCAATGGCATAAAACGAAATAGTAATCTGTTTGAGAAACAGAATATTATCTTCTTTTGTTAAGGATTCCGGCGCCACATACAGCATTTTGGTTTTGCCGCTTAGGAGATCTTCTTTCACCTTTGTAATCTGCGCTTTGTTCAGGGAAGAGTTCATGAAATGCGCCACACCGTCTTCCGACATGAAATTACGCATCGTGTCCACCTGATTTTTCATCAGCGCTATCAAGGGCGAAATGATGATGGCAGTACCTTCCAGCATCAGTGCCGGCAGTTGGTAACAAAGGGATTTGCCTCCGCCTGTGGGCATCAATACGAATGTGTTTTTACCGTCCAACACGTGCTGAATAATGGATTCCTGATTCCCTTTGAATTTGGAGAAACCAAAATGTTTCTTCAAGCTTTCGCTCAAAATGGTTTTAGCTACTTTTGCCATTTGTATTTTTAACTTCTTTAAAATGCCTTCAAATATAGTGCCATGAATTTATTTTTTTCTGACCTATTTTACTAACCTGCATTATTCATACTGAAATTAGTATTTTTGTGGTATCAAAACAAACATTGAAAACAAACCTTTTTCCATGCGCAAAAATACAAAAAAAAATGACACGACAAACGAACTGACATTATTTGTTGGCTATTTTTTTGAAGCACTATAAAATAGTTGTTCTGCAAAGAATTGTCTATATATAAATGTATCCATTTGTGAATCTCCTCCCAAACCTCGTAGAGTTTTCACAATATAATCAGTTATTTTGCGTTTGGTTAATTATATGTTTCATACTTAAAAAAAATAAGAAATCGTTTTAAGCAGGCGGCTCCGGCTTTGAATGGATTCACTCAAAAATGATGGTTCGGGGAAAAAAGATATTGTGGGTAACGGTTGTTTTTGTGGCATTTTCCACATTCGGCGGGTGTCGTTCGGGCAGGAATGCTGCAAAGACAGAAGATATAATCAGCGAAAATGCTGTCACATCCTGCTATTCGCCAAGCAGTATTGCTGTAAACAAATGTAAATGGAACATCAGTCAGGAGGGCAAATCCTATCAACTGAACGGGAACCTTTACATTCGTCCGGACAGTATCTGCTTTTTTCGCGGGGTGATGCTGGTAGAAGTTTTTCGCGGAGTGGTGAAACGGGATTCCTTTGCGGTGATTAGCCATTTGGAACGGGTGTGTTACAGGGGAAGTAACAATTACCTGAGTCGAATGTGCGGATATCCGGTGAATCCCCAAAGCCTGTATCTTCTGTTTACTGCCAATCGCTGCGAGCAGGCATACAGGGAGATGGGATTCGGCGTGACAGCCAGCAACCGAAAGATACTTCTTTCCAACCAGCCGAACAGTCTTGAATTATATTTGGACGAGAATACCCAACGCATTGAAAAAATAACTGTGATCGGTCAGGCGGCAGGTTCGGGAATCAGTTACAGAAATTATCAACAATGGTCGGATTGGGTGCTTCCGTCCACCATTGACATCTCATTCAGGATGAAGAGCAGCGACTTTACAATCAGTGCTGTTTTGCAGGATTTTCTGTTCAACACCCCCCACCCCGTCAATTTTAAGATTCCCACCGGTTACAAGACTGTGACGTTACGATAGTAATTGATTACACAGCATTTTGACGCCTTCCGAGGCGCCGGCTTTGATAACGTGAATATCGCGGCGGCGGGTGGCTACGTCCTTGGGGTCAATCAGAAAAACGGGGCAACCGGACGGGGCGTAATCCAGCAATCCGGCGGCAGGATATACATTGAGCGAGGTACCGATGACCACAACTATGTCGGCTTGCTGCATCAGTTGCGCTGCCGGCTCAATCATGGGGACAGCCTCGCCAAACCATACGATAAACGGGCGAAGCTGATTGCCGAAAGGATCTTTGTCGCCAAGATGAATATCGGGCAGGTCGGGCGAAATGTCATAGGTCGTTTGCAGGTCTTTCACCGAACAGGACTTCATCAGTTCGCCGTGCAGATGCAACACGCGGCTGCTGCCGGCTCTTTCGTGCAGATTGTCCACATTTTGAGTGATGATGTGAACCTCAAAATCTTTTTCCAAAGCCGCTAAGCCATCATGCCCGGCATTGGGCTGACATTCCAACAATTGTCGCCGCCGCTGATTGTAAAAGTCCAGCACTAATGCGGGGTTGGCGGCAAATCCTTCGGGGGTGGCTACATCTTCCACCCTGTATTGCTCCCACAATCCGGCGGAATCCCGAAAGGTGGAAATTCCGCTTTCGGCGCTCATTCCGGCTCCGCTAAGCACAACTAACTTCTTCATAAATATTTTTTTACAGATGAAGGGTCAAAATTATATATTTTTCTGTATTTTTGCAAACTTAAATGTCAAGAATATGAATGTAGAATTGCCATATATACCTGCCCGCAACGGTAAACCGCGTGAATCGGGATTGACCATGATGATGGACAAAGGATTGAGCCTCCGCGAAACGGAAAATTTCATTGAAACTGCCGGCGATTACACCGATTTGGTGAAATTGGCGTTTGGGACAGGTATTTTTGTTAAGCATATTGACGAAAAAATCAAACTGTACCGACAGGCGAATATTCGCGCCTATTGTGGCGGCACCATGTTCGAAGCCTTTCTTGTTCGCGGGATGTTCGACGAATTCAGGCGCTTCATCAGTGGCCACCATCTCGAAGTTTGTGAAGTGTCGGATGGTACAATCGCCTTTCCGCACGAGGAAAAATTAGAATACATCCGAATCCTGTCGCAGGATGTGACTGTATTGTCGGAAGTCGGCTCGAAAGTGCTGCACGTGGTGCTGGAACCGGAGCAATGGGTGAAATGTATGCAAACCGAACTGCAAGCCGGTTCATGGAAGGTGATAGCCGAAGCCCGCGAAAGCGGCACGACAGGAATATTCAATCACGACGGCAGCGCCAATCAGTCATTGGTGGATGTGTTGGGTAAAGAAGTGGGCAACGACCGTATTATGTGGGAAGCGCCCAACAAAAACCAGCAAGCATGGTTCATCAGGAAGTATGGCAACAATGTAAATATAGGGAATGTAGCCCCCACAGAGGTGGTACCTTTGGAAACCCTCCGTTTGGGACTGCGCAGCGACACTTTCTTCGATTTTCTTCCCGCCGAAATGCAAAAATACAAACAAAATATAAGTTAATTATGATGGACTTTATCAATTGGGTGATTGAATTTGTGCTTCACATTGATGTACATTTGACAGAATTGGTTCGCGACTACGGCACATGGATATATGCCATCCTGTTTCTCATCATTTTCTGTGAAACGGGCTTGGTAGTCACACCGTTCCTGCCCGGCGACTCGCTCCTGTTTGTGGCCGGCACCTTAGCCGCTTTGGGCGGGCAGCACATTAACGTGTATATAGCAGTCTTATTGCTGATTGGGGCTGCAGTATCAGGAGATGCCTGCAATTATACAATCGGAAAATTTTTTGGGGAGAAACTTTTCAGCCGTCCGGATTCTAAAATATTCAAACAGCGCTATTTGAATGTTACGCACGAGTTTTACGAAAAACACGGTAAAGCGACCATCATACTGGCTCGCTTTGTGCCTGTTGTGCGTACGTTTGCCCCATTCATAGCAGGAATGGGAAAGATGTCATACAGACAGTTTTTCATCTACAACGTCATTGGAGGCGTCACATGGGTGTCATTATTCATGTTTGCCGGCTATTTCCTCGGAGAGTGGGACTTTGTGAAGCACAACCTCAGCATCCTGATTATCGGCATCGTCTTTGTGTCTCTGCTGCCGGGTGTCTTTGAAGTGATCAGACAAAGAGCGAAAAACAAAAAAACAGGCAGTTCCGTTTAATTATTTTATGCAACGTAATTTGCTATGCAAAAAAGTGATAATGAAATATACTATCAATTATTTTCGGGAAAATATAGAAAAAACATTATCTGGATTAAACATAATGTATAAAAATTTCCCTCAGGGAGATTTAGGAACTTTAGACGAAATCGTATTAGAGAACTCAAAAGTGGGGGTAGTTATAGACTATTGGGGAGAAGGTTTTTTCGGCGTTTTTTTATATGATTATACAAAAAAAGAAGAAATTATTAATATTCTTTTAACACCCAAAGAAGACGTAGAAAAAGATAAATTATTTGAACAATGTTTGAGATATTCTATTCAATACCAATAACTCGGAGTATTATTAGATCCCCAATTAATTAGAACTGGAATATGAATAATATAAATAATTTTACATTCGTTGATTGTGTGTTAATTAATTTCAGTGTTGACCACTTATTATCTACATTAATTATCGAAACAGAGGCGTATTTTCCTGTATGCAATAGTAAAAGGAATAAAGGTAGAATACAAATTACTTTTAACAATATCAGTAAAATTAATCTGAGTAAATTACAAGAATTTGATTTTGATCTACAATCAAATTCTGATAAAGATTTTGAAACAGATACGAGAGCAAATGAAGTATATTCAATAGAAAGCAAAACCGATGATAACAAAATCAACGTTAATTTTGTGTCCGATTTTTTAAAATTCAATTTAATGTGTTCTTACATGGATATAAAAAGTAGCACAAACAATTGATTATCAAAAAAATAGAGCAAAGCACAGTATACTATTTACGGCTAAATCTTTTTTTGAGGTGCTATGATGCCCGAAGGGCTTGATTTTCATAACCGCAGGCGAGCGAAGCGTTGCCTGCGG
>JAITTD010000102.1 GCA_031287245.1 Bacteroidales bacterium | reverse complement strand
AAAAACTTTGCTACCCGCTCGTTCTCCATCAGCCGCTTAAAGGCAAGGTCGTATATGGGATTGGCTATGATCATTTTTCACTATTTTTCCGCAAAGGTAGATAAAAATCTTGAGATTTCCAAGCGCGTACAATGGGAAAAGTTTTTACAGAGGAAAGGTAGATGAAAATTTCCAGATAGCCAAGTGCGTGCATAAAATCCCTGCATAAAATCAATGTCTCAGCAGCACTACTATTTTACAAGCCATATCCAGAAAGATAATTTTGGCGTTGCCGTTGGCTTCTATGTGGTAATGCGCTTTGTTGATATTTTCGGAGAGTTGCGCTACGTTGCCCGGGTGGATGAACGGATTGAAATTATCTGAAAATTTACTTTCTTCGTCCGTCAGGAACGCCAGTTGCGGTTGTTGCCGGTTCAGCACCATGTTTTCGCGCACCATCCGCAGGCTGTATATCAAAAAAACCTTCTGTTTTTCGCGGCTGATAGTTGCCAGTTCGTTGCTCCATTCTATCAGGTCGAGCATTGCCTGTTTGTTGCCCCACACCTTCCAGCAGGTGCGCATCATGGTAGCAAACAGGTTGAAATACCGGTTTTCTTCTTCTGCCGTTTGCAGGTTGGCTTTTGCCAGCGCCAGATTGCCGTTGCTCAGTTCAGCCGCATTGATGGCTTGCTGCTTGCTGCACGAAAGATTTTTCTCCAAATAATCCGACAAGCTCGTTTTGTCTATTTTGGGAACGCGGGTGAGTTGTGTGCGCGACAGGATGGTTGCCAAAAGTTGGTCGGAAGACTCGGCGATGAGCAGAAACAGGGTTTTTTCAGGTGGCTCTTCCAATATTTTCAGCAGTTTGTTGGCTGTTTGCAGGTTCATTCTTTCAGCCATCCAGATAATCATCACCTTGTAGTCGGCTTCGTAGGTTTTGAAACTGAGTTTTCGCAGTATTTCTTTGCTTTCGTCCACGAAAATGCCGCCCTGTTTGTGTTTGTTTTCGGCATCCATCGTGTCCAGCCATTGGGTGTAGGTCAGGTATGGGTTGTTGAGCAGGGTTTCGCGCCATTCGGCGATAAACATATCGCTGATTGCCGCTTTGCCGCTTTTGCCTTTCACTACGGGAAATACGAAATGCAGGTCGGGGTGAATCAGTTTGCTGTATTTGTTGCACGATGGGCATGTGCCGCACGAATCCGTATCGCTGCGGTTGGTGCAGTTGATATATTGCGCATAAGCGATAGCCAACGGGAGACTGCCGGCGCTCTCCGGTCCAAGGAACAAACGTGCATGACTGATGCGGTTTTCCCGTACCGTCTGTATGAGTTTCCCTTTGAGGGTGTCTTGTCCGATGATGTCAGCAAACAGCATTTATTCGGGAATCAGGGTTTATATACTGTGAACGACTAATCCGCTGCGCAGTTTCGGTTCAAACCAGGTCGTTTTGGGCGGCATAATGTTTCCTGAGTCGGCTATATCAATCAATTGCTTCATGCTGACAGGGTAGAGGGCAAATGCAACCGCCATTTCGCCTGAATCCACGCGCTGTTTCAGTTCGCCCAAGCCGCGAATACCTCCCACGAAGTCAATGCGCTTCGAATTTCTGAGGTCGGTGATGTTCAGCAGAGGCGTTAGCACCAAATCCGACAATACCGTCACATCCAGACAAGCGATAGGATCGTGGTCGTTGTATGTGCCCGCTTTGGCTTTCAGGGCGTACCATTTGCCGCCAAGATACATGCTAAACTCGTGCAGCGCGGCGGGACGGTATTCCATCTCGCCTTTACATTCCACGGTAAAGCCTGTGGACAAGGCTGTCAGCAACTCCGCTTCCGACAGTCCGTTCAAATCTTTCACCACGCGGTTGTAGTCAAATATTTTCAGTTGATTGTCAGGAAAATGTACGGCTAAGAAGAAGTTGTACTCCTCCTTGCCCGTGTGCTGTGGGTTGGCTTGTCGTCGTTCAAGCCCAACGCCCGCCGCTGCTGCTGTGCGGTGATGACCGTCGGCGACATAAGTGCAGGGAATGGCGGCAAACAGCGCAATCAGCCGATCGATGGCGCTTTGATTGTCCACCACCCAAAATTGGTGTCCAATGCCGTCTTCGGAAGTGAAATCGTATTCTGCCGGTGCAGCAGTGCACTTTGCAACGATAGCGTCAATTTCTGCCACAGCAGGATAGGCAAAAAATACAGGTTCGTAGTTCATGTTGCTTACGCGAACATGGTTGCGGCGGTCTTCCTCCTTGTCGGGGCGTGTCAATTCGTGCTTGCGAATGATATTGTTCACATAATCGTCCACAGCCGCACAGCCTACAATGCCATACTGCGTCCTTCCGTCCATGGTTTGCGCATAAATGTACAGTTTTTCGCTTCCGTCGGTGCGAAAAACCCCGTCGGCAATCATTTTTTGGAAGTTGGCGCTTCCTTTCACATATATTTCCGGCGCATGTTCGTCTGTAATAGCGGGCAGGTCTATCTCAGGTTTGATAACGTGCAGAAACGACAAAGAATTGCCACTCGCCTCTTTGACCGCCTCCGCGCGGTTGAGTACATCATAAGGTCGCGAAGCAATCTGTGCCGCGTATTCCTTTACAGGACGAATCCCTTTAAATGCTTTTAATACAGCCATGTTTTAATAAATTACGAATTAAAAATTACGAATTACGAACCTTGTTTTAATAAATTACGAATTAAAAATTACGAATTACGAACCTTATAAAATTAAGAATTATAACCGATAAACTAACTATCTCTATAACAATTTATAACTATCTATAACAATTTATAACCATCTATAACAATTTTTGCAAACTTTGGTTGACTTTTTCAAAGGAAAAACTGCGTAACACTGCTTGCATTTTTGATTGGATGCGGTCGTTGCACAGATTTCCGATGCTGCCTTCGTGGGTGTGCGACAAAATTTTGCCGTCCTGCGAATGAAATTCCCCGCTGTTGATTTCCAAACCTATCTGTTTGTAGGCATCGCGGAAGGGAACACCTTCGAGAACCAATTGATTGACGGCATCTACGCTGAACAGGTACCGATAACGCGCATCGTCCAACAGGTTGCGGTTTATCTTTATCTTCTCTACCATGTATGCCAGAAGCGCCAGACAGTCTTTCAACTCGCCAAAAGCCGGAAACAGCATCTCTTTCAGTATCTGCATATCGCGAAAATAGCCTGACGGCAGGTTGTTCAGCACTAAAGTGATGTCATTGGGCAATGCCTGTATTCTGTTGCATTTGGCACGGATGAGTTCAAAAACGTCGGGGTTTTTCTTGTGTGGCATGATGCTTGACCCTGTGGTCAGATCTTCGGGCAGGGTGATGAACCCGAAATTCTGGCTCATGTACAGACAGGCGTCCATGCTGAACCGCGACAAGGTAGCCGCCACCGACGCCATGCCAAACGCGAGTGTTTTCTCGGTTTTCCCGCGCCCCATCTGGGCATACACCACGTTGTAGTTGAGGTCGTCGAAGCCCAACAGTTGCGTGGTCATTGTGCGGTTGAGCGGAAACGACGAGCCATAACCGGCTGCCGATCCGAGCGGATTTTGATTGGCTACCTGCCACGCAGCCTGCATCAGACGAAGGTCGTCGGTGAGGCTCTCGGCATAAGCGCCGAACCATAGCCCGAAAGAAGAAGGCATCGCCACTTGCAGATGCGTATATCCCGGCATCAGTACATCCTTGTACTGTTCGCTCTGTGCTATCAACTTGTCGAACAGACGTTGCACGCCACCTGTGATTTCCTCAATCTCGTGCCGCAGGTATAACTTGATGTCCACCAATACCTGATCGTTGCGCGACCTTCCGCTGTGCACTTTTTTACCTGCATCGCCCAATTGACGGGTAAGCATCAGTTCTACCTGCGAATGAACGTCCTCTATGCCGTCCTCTATGGTGAACTCCCCGTCTTGTATCTTGTGAAAAATGCTGTGCAACTCCTTTTCGAGTACATTCAATTCCTCTTTCGTCAGCAGCCGGATGGATTCAAGCATACGGATATGTGCCATCGTGCCCAGCACATCGAAAGCCGCCAGGTACATATCCATCTCGCGGTCGCGCCCAACGGTGAACCGCTCTATTTCCCGATGAACCTCTACGCCTTTGCTCCAAAGTTTCATGAAGGTTTATTTGAACAGATTCGGTTCCACCTGCGGAATGTCCGCATCTGCTTTGATTACTTTTTGCAGTTCCAATTCAAAAATCAGTACGCTGTTGGGTTTGATGCCACTGCGCGGGTCGGGATTTTCGCCGTAACCCAATTCGGCAGGGACATAAATCACCCACACTGCGCCTTCACCCATCAGTTGCAACGCTTCTGAGAAGCCGGGAATCACTCTGTTGACAGGAAAAGTAACCGGTTCGCCCCGTTCTTTGGCGCTGTCGAACACGGTGCCGTCAATCAGTGTGCCGTGGTACATCACTTCCGCTTCATCGGTCGCTGTCGGCTTCACTCCTGTGCCCTCTTTGAGCACTTTGTATTGCAGCCCGCTCGGCAAGGTGGTCACTCCCTCTTTGGTAGCGTTTTCGGCAAGAAATTGCTTTCCTTCATTCAACTGCTTCTGACTTATGCGCTGTTGCTCTTGCGTAAAATAATTCTGCAAGAACTGGTTCGCCTCCGCATCGGTGATGGCAACGTCCTTGTTCACCGCTTTTTTCACGCCAACAACAAAGGCATCGGTGCTGAAACCTTCGGTAAACGACTGCAGTATCTGTTTGGCATACAGAAACCCAAGATAATAACTGACCGAATCGGTCGTTTTGGCTAAAACGGGGGTTTGAACGGCAACCGGCGCCGCCGCTTCTTTCTTTGGCGGTTTGGCACTGATATACACAAGGTGACACAGGCTCAAAACCACCATCAACAGACTAACTTTTTGATATTTCATTTTATGAATATAATAATATGGATTAAATTGATTGGACAAAGGTAGGGCTTTTTATTGAAACAGAAAAAGATTTTTTGTGATTCGATGGTGATACAATGGTGAGACATCGTTTATCCGTTT
>JAITTD010000092.1 GCA_031287245.1 Bacteroidales bacterium | reverse complement strand
CCGAGCGTTTCCTCAAACCGCTTTTTGCCGAGCAGCCCGGTCATGGCGGTGATGCCGAGGACTTTGTGTTCATACGGGTCAAGCCCGATGGATTCGACTGCTTTGGCGACTGCCGTTTCGTCTGTGTACTTGCGATTGCTGCGCCCTTCAACCACTTTCCAGCCGTCAAAGGCAATGCCCTTGAGTGCTTCAGTGAGGGCAAACTCCTTGATGTCGGATGCCCACGAAACCAGCTGGTCGATTTTGCCGAGCAGCGATGCGATTTCGTCATTCTCCAGCAGAGGAGGTTCGGCAAAATCGTAGGCGGCAAGCGCCATGTTCGCCTTGACGCGTTCCCGGCACTCGGCTTTGGCTTTACAGAATTGGCAGTGGTCGCCGCATTTGAATTCGCCCTCACCCGTAAACGCCAACTGCGCGGCGGGTTTCAGGACTTCCTCAGCCCACTGGTACAAGGTTTCTTTGATAACCGTGTGGGTGCTGATGTTGTTGCGCCGGGGTTGATAGATGGTCATTGACACCGTGCTGATGTCATAAATTCCATCGAACAACTCCAGTGCGCCGAGTGCATACAGCTTCATCTGCGGATTGTCTTCTGCATCAACCAGAACACCCTGCCCATGCTTGTAATCGCAAATGTGTAAAGTGCCATCAGCGATAATCACGCAGTCACCCGTGCCAAAACCATCGGAGACATATCTGGAGAAATCCAGCCGCTGCTCGATAAGCACCACTGGGTCGGCGCAAGTTTGCTTTGCCGCCGAAAGCAATTCAAGAATGTAGGTGGCGTAACCGTTCGCGCATTCCTCCATCTCCTCGGAGTAGTAGGCAAGGTGTTTGCGCAAATCCGCCACTGCTGAAACATCCTCGCCCAGTGCCTTGCGTAGCTGAAATTCGCCAAGCACGTGTGCGTCTGTGCCTTCCTGTGCATAGCCGCTACTTTTGTCCGCATAGCTCTCGCAGAGCCTTGCCGACGGCGGGCAGGACAGCCAGCGTTTTGCGCTTGATGCCGATAACAGCGCGTGTTTACCCATTTCCGAGTACCTCCGCATCTGCAAGCAGGGCGGCGTAGTTGGCGGGATCAATTGCTGACAGCTTTTCCGCGCCATGCTTTTGGAGCAGTTCCCGTACTGCCGCTGTATGTCCCGCGCGGGATTTGTCGGCGAGGACGGCGCGTACTTGTTCCAGCGTGATGACCGGTTCAGATTTCACCGATTCTGTCTGCATTTCTGGCTTTGACGCTGTGTTGTCGTTCATGCTAAACAGCGCTGTAAGGCTGTCCGCCACAGCGTTCAACGACTGTGCCGCGCCTCGGAGCTCACCTACGCATTGGTCGAGTTCACTCATCTTGCTCATCTGGGGTTTCTCCTTCCTGTATTTCTTGAATTTCTACCGTTTCAACCGTCCTGCCGGGTGTCAGGACAAAAACGCCGACTTTTTCACCGAACAGCCAGTTCAGCAGTTTGCTTCGTACCTCGCGTGAGCCGCTTCGGATAACTTCCGATGGTCGGGATTCCGGACGGCTCACGCTGATACGAACCTTGTGTTTTAGGCTCATTCTTTCGCTCCTTTCCGAGGGGCGATTATCTGTCCCTCTGTACTACCCCGAAAAAATGAGCAGATTCGAACCCCTTACTTCAAAAATTTTTCAAACCGTTTCTGAATCTTGGATAGGCGGTTACGGATAGCCGTTTCAGTCACGCCTTCTTCGGTGGCAATGTCTACATTGGAGCGTTTTTGGAGCTTTTTCAAAATGAGGTCGCGCTGATTCTGCGTCAAGCTTGTCCACACCGAATGGAACTCGCCGCTCTTTTCGGCCGCTTCCAAAGCACCGAAAAACAATGTTTCAGGGTTGGCCGAATTGTCTGCGAGGTCTTTTTCCATGCTGTCTGGCACTTCGTCGTCCCCGGACTGCCCGAAATGCAGAAGCCCGTAGTAGCTGTCTTTTTTGGCTTCGTTGTGGTCGTCATCGTCCATACGGTAAAGCAGGGCAATATCTGCCTCGGTCACGCCGTTTTCACCGGGGCGAAGTATGACGGCGTTGTCGTGTGCATCGCGGTAAACATAGGTAGTGCGGTTGGATTTCTTGGTTCTGAATTTTGCCATTGGAATTTCCTCCTGTGATTTTCAAAAATTGTTTGAGAGCAAAGCCCTCACGGATAAGCGAAAAATGGTGTACGTTCGAATCCCCATGGGGGAGCGCGGGCGCGAGATGTGCTGCTTGGCATGGGTTGTCCTCCTTGGATTAGCGGGTAGTTGGCGCTCACTACGGAAAGGACTGCAGGTGTGAAAATCCGCAGTAAAAACAAAAAAACGGCAGAGAGAACGCCCTTTCGGGTCGTTCCGCTCTGCCGTCTGGCGGTCTGGCGGGTTGGTTGCGTTATGCGGTTTTCTTGTAATGTTGAATGTCTACGGTACCGTCTTGCTTGAACTCAATGCGTGTAATCCAGCCTTTTTCAAGCCGTTCAACGACGCGTTTTTTCTCGTCAACGCTGAATACAAAGCGGTTATCGGGGTTGCGGACTTCTGACATACTTGACTCTCCTTTCTTTGTGGTTTAATAGGTATTAACGTGGCTTAAATCAAATTACTATTGACAAACTTTAATTTACGTGTTATAATTAATAAAGTCACGTTTGAAAGCAATTGGATTGTGTTTTTCGCCAGTTGCCCTCTGGCTAATCTAATTATCGCATTTCCTTGACTGATAATCAGGAGTGCGGAAGGGGGCATTTTTTCAGCGGAAGGTGACTTTTGGGTGACTTTTTAGACAGATGCCAAAGAAGGGAGCAACGTATGCGCTTATGCAATTTTCTTAATAAACTGTACAAGCGGTTCCCTTGCTCTAATCAAGGGCAGTTTGTGCTTGAGATTTTTTCTGCACTATGCGGTGAAGCGAATCCAATCAATGCCTGCGAACCTGAAAAATATCAATTCAGCCCTTTCCTTCCGGCGGGGTTGAGTGGCACAGATGCGACGAGCAGAAAAAGGCTCTTCGGAAATACCAATCGTTATAATGGTTTGACCAAACCGATCAAGGCACATATCATCAAATGCAACTGCAAGGAGACTTTAATCGCTTACTGTGAGGCAACGATATCTATCGAAGATTTCCCAAAGCTATGTTCAGATTTTGGGGTGTCAGGCGATGTAACTCGATCTCTCGTCTTTTTGGGCATATTTGAACAATTTCTGCAGTTTGCAAAATCTGGCGAGGATAGTGTATCGGATACTTTTATAGCTGACTTTGTAGTAGAACAAATCATGCACCCAATCCATGTGGAAGAGGTCACGCCAGTTCCCGCGGACGCTCCTCTCACGCCACTTTGTGCAGGAGATGATGCTCAGTTAATTAGGCAAAAACCAAATCAAGCAAGCCAACGAGCTTTTTACGCCATTTTTTCACACTATTGGGTAATTAAAAATTGCGGCGTTGCCGTTTGGGATGGTAGATATATGGATTTTATGAATTGCGAAAGCACTCCTTTAAAACTGACGAACTCCCGAATCGACATAAAGAAAACCCCGCCGGGTGGCGAGGTTGAAATTGCAATCAATGTTGATGTTCAACATATTGAAGGTGCGCACGAAATTGTACTTGATATGAAAGATTGCGAAGGACGGCTTTGTTTCCCGGATAAACGTGTGGAACTGCGCCTGCCGGTAACCGTGGGGTGGAATAATGAAATCTGAATTTAAGGCAAGTAATGGAGGTTTTGTAATGCAACGGCATGATATTGAAAAATGGGCTTCTATGAATGAACTTTTGGAATACCTTGATGTGAGCCGAGAAGCGGTTCTAAGGTGGATATCTCATCGAAATATGCCTGCGCACAAAGTAGGGCGTTTATGGAAATTCAAATTTTCAGAGGTTGATGAATGGATTCGTTCCGGCGGTGCGGACGAACGTGATATGAATAAAGATACCAAAATGGAGGATACGCCAAATGGCTAAAACACCAAAACAACCCGCTGAATTATCTCTTGAATCTGTTCTATGGAACTGCCGCAATGAACTGCGTGGCATCGGCGGAACAGACAACAAACGTGATGCCGTCATTGGTCTGGTATTCTTGAAGTTCGCCGGGGACAAGTTCTCCAAGCGACGTAAAGAGATTGAAGCTGAGTGCAGTGATGACCCTGGACTTCTTGAGATTTTACTTGAGAAGGCATCATCCTACAATGCTCATAACGTGTTCTATCTGAACGAAACCTCCCGCCGGGAACACATCAAAAAGAACGCCAGCGCCAACGACATCGCGGTTATCGTCGATACAGCGATGAGCGATATTGAGGATGCACCCCCCCTCTCAAAGGCGCTTTGCCGCAGCGGTTCTATGTAACACTGGGTATCCCAAAAGAAAACTTCAAGGGGCTTATTGATGAGGTCAGCAAAATTGATGAATCACGCTTTGCCGATGAAGATTTAATCGGTCGCGTTTATGAATATTTTCTGCAAGCATACGCCGTAGCCGGGGACAAAGAGGACGGCGAGTTTTACACCCCGGCTTGCGCTGTTAAACTGATTGCTGAACTAATTGAGCCATACAGCGGAGTGGTTTACGATCCTTGCTGCGGTTCGGGCGGCATGTTTGTGCAGTCAGTCAAGTTTGTTGAGAGCCATCACGGGAGCAAGAGCAGTATTTCTATTATCGGTCAAGAGAAAACGCCGATGACTTGGCGGTTGGCAAAATTGAAAATGACAAGGTGGAGGCAATTATCGTCCTGCCCCGTGATATGTTCTACACCACCGATATTTCGGTGACGCTGTGGATTATCAATAACAACAAAAAGGCTCGCTCACTGAACGGGCGCAACCTTCGGCAACGTATCAATGAGGTGCTGTTCGTTGACATTCGCCGTTGGGACGGCAATGTTGAGGAATATGTCATCGACACCGTGAAAAAAACAAAGAAACGCAAGGTCGTTTTTGCTGACGCTCAAATCGCAGAGATTAAGAAGATTTACACCTTGTGGCAGACTGGCGAAGGTTACTCAGATGTGCCTGAACTCTGTAAGTCTGCAACGACCGCTGAAATAGCGGCGCAAAAATATTCTCTTGCACCCAGCAAATACATCGAATTCATCGACCATGACTTGGAGATTGATTACGCCGCCGAGATGGTGCGGATACAACAGAAAATGCGCAATGTTCTGAAAGCGGAGAAAGCATCGCAGGCCATGCTGGAGGAAGCGTTCGGAGGTATTGGATATGGGATCAAGTAAGTGTAGGCTTGGTAAACTTGTCGAGCCTGTATCTATAAAGTGCGGCATTCCGCAATGTGAGTTTGTTTCGGGCGTGAACATCTTCAAACAGTTTATGCCGTCAAGAAATGTCAGAGCGGATACTTCAAATTATCTTGTTGTTCCGCACGGCCATTTTGCGTTCAACCTTATGCATGTTGGACGTGATGAAAAAATTCCTGTGGCAATAAATACTTCTGCCGAAGATGTTATT
>JAITTD010000325.1 GCA_031287245.1 Bacteroidales bacterium | reverse complement strand
GTTTGTTACAAATTGTTACAGGTCGTTATAGGTTGTTACAAATTGTTACAGGTCGTTATAGGTTGTTACAAATTGTTACAGGTCGTTATAGGTTGTTACAAATTGTTACAGGTTGTTATAGGTTGTTACAAATTGTCCGTTTCCCCGACAACCAACCGTATCACTATGTATCACCACAGAATCACTATGTATCCCAACCGTATAACCATGTATAACAACCATATAACCATATATAACAACCGTATAACCATATATAACAACCATATAACCATGTATAACTTAAAATCCCCCTGCCTATGAAATGAACAAAAGATAACATTGAACCTTCGCCGGCGAGGTATGCCGACAAAACAATAATAAAAAATTAAAATTAAATTAAATCTTATTAATATGATGAGTAATCGAATAAATATTAATCCGTGGAATACATTAAAAAAAGTGTTTTTCACATTTTCCCTTTGTGTGAGCACGTTCTCGCTGTTTGCACAGGGGGGCACTGTCACCGGAACGGTGACAGACGAAACCGGATCTCCGCATCCGGGAGCAAACGTGATCATCAAGGGCACCACTACCGGAGTGGTGACGAACGCTGACGGGCAGTTTTCCATCAAGGCGTCGCCAACGGATGTGCTGCAAATCTCTTCTGTGGGATATGCCACGCAGAACATTGAAGTGGGCGACCAAACCGAACTGAACATCTTGCTGAGCGAAGACAGTCAGGCGCTGAAAGAAGTGGTTGTAGTCGGTTACGGTACTGTCAAAAAAGCCACCTTGACCGGTGCGGTAGCGGCTATCACCACCGACGAATTAGTGACCACCAAAACGGGAAACGTTCAGAATGCCATTGCTGGTAAAGTAGCCGGCGTGAAAATCGCACAGCGTACTTCCGAACCGGGGGTGTTCAACAATGAATTTTCTATTCGCGGCATGGGAACCCCGCTTGTGGTGATCGATGGCGTGCCTCGCGACAACATGCCGCGTATGGACGCCAACGAAATCGAATCCATCTCTTTCCTGAAAGACGCATCGGCTGCTATCTACGGTACCCGTGCAGGAAACGGCGTGGTTTTGATCACCACCAAAAAAGGCGCTAAAAATTCCAAAGTGCATTTGGACTACAACGGCTATGTGGGTATTGAAGATTTCATCCTGAAAATGCAACCGCTGGATGCCGTCGGTTACATGACCCTCAAGAATGAACAGGCTTACAACAACCACCAGACCGATGCCGTGTTTACCGAAGAGCAAATAGAGCAGTACAGGAACGGAACCTTGCAGTCGCAGGACTGGCTGAACCCGTTTATCAACCATCACCCGATGGAACAGACGCACAATTTGAGCGTTCATGGCGGCAATGAAAGAGTAAAATTCTTTACCAATTTGGGATATTACTCGCAGGAAGGCATTTGGAAAATCAACTCGTCCAATTACAAGCGCTATAATCTTCGTGCCAATGTATCAGCCGAAATCACCAAAGGGCTGGAAGCAGAAGTGCAACTCGGATTGATGCAGGACCACCGCAACATACAGGGTGAAGGCACATGGCGTACCTTAGACGGCGCTTACGGACAGCCTTCCATCAACCCGGCATTCGTTGACGGCGATATGAACTATCCGACAGAAGCCAGTAATGGACGCCACCCCTACGTAGCCAGCAATCCTGCTATGACAGGGTATAACTGGGAAAAACAGCGTCAAGTGCAAACCAATCTGGCATTAAACTGGGATATTCCATGGGTAAAAGGTTTGAAAGCCAGAGGAATGTACAGTTATGACTACTTGGGATACGAAGCAAAAGAATTTCGCCTCCCGATGCAGATGTACAATCCGGATAAGACGCCGGGGTGGACCAACTCTTACATCCCTATTTCACGAACGTATGCCGGTTTTACCAATACATTGGGTCAAATCTCTTTGAACTATGACAATACGTTCGGCAAACACCACATCGGCGCTTTGGCGCTGTATGAAGAAAGTGACCGGCAAGCCGATAACTTTAAAGCCCAACGGAACATCACCCTTTTCACGGTAGAACAATTGGATGCCGGTGATAGAGGCACCCAGCAGGCAAGCCAAAGTATGGGGAATATGGATGTCGGCGAAAACAATAGCGTTCCCGGATTGGCTCATTTTACGACAAGAGCGCTTGTTGGACGTGTGACGTATGATTATGCGTCTAAATATCTGGCAGAATTCAGTTTCCGTTACGATGGCTCTTCCAAATTCGCATCCGGACACCAATGGGGCTTTTTCCCCTCTTTTTTCGGCGCCTGGCGTATGTCGGAAGAAAGTTTTATCAAAGACAATGTTTCTTGGTTGAACAACTTGAAGATAAGAGCATCTTACGGTATTCTGGGAGATGACGGAAGCGCCGCCTACCAGTTTTATCCCGGTTACAATTATCCCAGTTCCAAGTCCAATGGCATCAATACCGGCTATGTGTTCGGCGGAAAATTAGTGCAGGGCGTCACTTCCCGTGGCGTACCCAATACCAATCTTAGTTGGATTGAGTCGAAAATGCTCAATATCGGTGTGGATGCAGAGGTTTGGAATGGCTTGTTAGGAGTAGAAGTCGATATTTTCAAGCGCGACCGCAGTGGATTGATGGCGACCCGTCAGGTGTCGCTTCCGGGTGAAATCGGATCGACGGTAGCGCAGGAAAATCTGAACAGCGATATGACGAAAGGGCTTGAACTCACACTGACGCATCGCCATAAAATCGGCAGCGATTTTCGCTACAATATTGCCGCAAATATGGCGTTGGACCGTACCATCAACAAACACATGGAACGCGCAAGGGACGGAAACTCCTATCGCAACTGGCGCGATAATCCAAACGACCGCTACAAGGACATTCTCTGGGGGGTTGACTATTTGGGACAATATCAGAATTTCGACCAAATTTTCGCAGGACCGGTGTATAGAGAGGGAAATGCCTATATGCTGCCGGGGGACTTGATGTTTGGCGACTGGAACGAAGACGGCATTATTGATGATAATGACTACCATCCTTTGTATTACAACAGCGAACAGGACAATAAGATGAAGCCTGTTTTGTCTTATGGCTTCACCATCGGCGCTGAATACAAAGGATTCGATTTGAACATAGTGATGCAGGGTATCGGCACCGCCTACCGCCAAAATGACGTTGTGAATTACACCGAATGGCCGTTGCAGGGAGGCAACTCCAACGCTGACAACGGCTTGGATGTCTTTCTGGATCGCTGGCACCGTGCCGACCAAACCAATCCGAGCAAATGGCAGGAATGGGTGCCCGGAAAATATCCCTCGGTATATGGAGGAGGTAACAACGCCCCGACAAATCGTAACTATAACCGTGACTATCTGTCTTCCTTCTTTATCTACAATGCTGCTTATCTGCGCATGAAGAGCCTTGAATTAGGTTATACCATTCCGCAGCACATTACGCAAAAAATAAAGATGGAAAAGGCAAGAATTTTCTTCAACGGATTCAATTTGCTGACCATTTCAGGCGTAAAAACGACCGACCCTGAACAACCCGAACGTTATCCGTTGAACAGGTCGTATAATTTTGGTATCAATGTTTCATTTTAATACATAGCATGATGAATAAAATAAAATTATTTTTAATAAGTTGCACTGCCATCGTTGCTTTTTCCTGTAACGATTTGGACGTGCCGCCGCTGAACATTGTCGGAACCGACGATTTGTTGAGCACCGAACAGGGTGTAGGAATCTACATGGCTAATATCTACGGCGCCCTGCCGATGTGGAACCTGGGAGGCATTGACAACACCTCCGGCGGCAGAAACTCCGATTATTATACGGGGTATCAGACCGGTAAAGGCACTACGACAATGGATAAGGATATGAACGGGCTTTGGAAGTATAATACCGATTTAAACTTGTTTGAACCGTATGACAGAATCCGGGATATCAATGTCTTTATTGAACAGTTTCCTGCTTATGCGGCTTCTTTTGCACCGGAAAAAGCCGACGCCTACAAAGGCGAAGCCTATTTCCTGCGGGCATTCTACTACTTCAATCTGGTGAAACGCTACGGCGGCGTACCGCTCGTTGACCGCACGCTGAACTATCCGGCACAAACGCCGGAAGAATTGACTTTACCGCGCAGTAAAGAAGTAGAGATTTATGACTTTATCCTGAAAGATTTGGACAAAGCCATCCGCCTGCTTCCGGAGAAATCCGACGGAAGCGTTCTGGCAGCAGGACGCGCCAACCGCTACATTGCATACGGGCTGAAAGCGCGTGTGGCTTTGTATGCCGGCTCTATTGCCAAATATGGAACGGAAGACCATGAGGGCGGTCTTTTGGGCATTCCTTCCTCACTGGCTGCCGGCTATTTCCAAATGGCTTACGCGGCGGCTGATACCACCAAACATGGCGGTTATGCACTGTACAATGCAGATGCAGATAAAGCGGAAAACTTTGCCAATATCTTTGGCGGAGGCGCCGATGGCGTCACCTTACCCGTAGAATCCATGTTTGCCCGCTCGTTTGTGCAGACTCACAACAACAGTTATGCCGGTAACAACGAGCCTTACCAAATGGCAAGTTCGTATGCAAGCGATTCGCAGCCCTACCTCGAAATGATTGAGTTCTTTGAAGATGTGAACGGAAACAAGTTCAACATTGACCCGCTGATTGGAACTCCCTCCTCTCCGGTTTACTACGACAGTCCGCTGGAGGCATTCGCCAATCTGGAACCGCGTGCCAAAGGTAGCGTCATTCTGCCGATGTCCGTCTATTGCGGCGAAGAAATTGAAATCCGCAAAGGGATTCTTCCGGCAGGAAAAACGCCGGCAAATGTGACCGACGGCAGTTTGCTGATTTCCGCCGTTGAGCCAACAACGCAAACGGAAAGGTACAATAACATGTACATACAGGGCAAAAGCGGTATAGGCTTCTCACGAGGCACTTCTACCGGATTTCTCGTTCGCAAGTGGTTATGCCCCACTAAAAAGTCAACAGACTGGAACGCTACGGGATGCTTAACGCCCTATATCGAAATGCGCTATGCCGAAATGTTATTGACGAAAGCAGAAGCCGCAGTAGAATTGGGGCAGCATCTGGATGAAGCCGTCGCCTGTGTGAACCAGATACGGGAAAGGGCAGGTTCCAACAAACGCTTCACCGCCGCTTCGCTGACGCTGGCAGATGTTCGCAACGAACGCCGCCTCGAATTTTACGATGAGGACAAAACCTATTGGGATTTCCGCCGTTGGCGTATCGCCGCTCAGGAACAAACAGGAGGTCGCAGACATGTGCTTTGGCCTGTTTATGTGTGGGACGAGGGAAAATATTTTCTCTACAAAACGGAAGACGAAAGAGCGAATTATGCCGCGTTTGACCCGTTGTGGTATTATAATCCGATACCCACTGCAGCGATTGACAGGAATAAACTGCTCAAGCCGAATCCAAATAATTAATTAAAAAATTGATGATATGAAAACAATACATTATATTACAGGTCTGTTGACCATTGCAGCAAGTACTCTATTGGTATCCTGCGGAGTGGATGATTATGCTGTTCCCGACGCCGCGCTGTCAGGCACGGTGAAGGATGCCATTACCGGAAATCCGCTGATCACGGAACAACCGAATGGTTTTCAGGTACGAAACGAAGAACTCAGTTGGAGCGACAATCCCCGACAGGAACATTTCTGGGGAAAAGCAGACGGGACGTACAAAAACACCAAAATGTTCCCCGGTCATTACCGGATCTCGCTGGTAAACGGACCCTTCGTGCCGCCCGCTCCGCAAGAAGTGGATCTCAAATCAGGTCAGACGGCAACGCTGGATTTCACAGTAACGCCATACGTTACTATCACGGATTTCAACGTTGTAAAATCCGGCAGCGATGAAGTAACGGTGACGTTCAAAGTGAGTAAAAATGCGGGTACCATCAAAGATTACCGTATTTTTGCCACCGACCAGACGCCCTTAGTTGGCATCAACTATTTTGATTCCAAGTACAGCAATATCAAGATAGGCGATGACGAGATAGCAGCAATATCGCTGACCGACGCCGATTTGGGACAAACCATTACAGCCACGCGAAACAATTACAAATCGGGGAAATACTGGATCCGCGTAGGCGTCTGCTGCAATGAAAGCGGCGGACGTTACAACCTGACGGAAGTGAAAGAAATCGCATTTTGAATGAAAAAGAGACTGCCCCAAAAAGGCAGTCTCTTTTTTATTCACGGATGAACGGAGAAACGGATGAACGGATGAACGGAGAAACCGTTCACTCGTTTATCCGTTTGTGCGTTTCTTTGGGGTTCTACGGACAAGCGAACATTCCCCGTTAGGGGATACATATCAATAGAAAAATGATACAGGCATCCTCCAAACCCTCGTAGAGGTTTCACAATATAATCGAGGCTACTAACTCTTTTTTTGAAGATCTTTCATAAAAAGAAAAAAATCACTAATTTTGGCGCATTAAATACCCTGATGGCAGCCTTTTACATCCATATTCCTTATTGCAAGCAAGTTTGCTTCTATTGCGATTTTCATTTTCGGGTGGCAATGAAGGACCAATCCGCTATGCTGAAAGCCATGCTGAAAGAAATGGCATATCGCAAGGATTATTTGCGACTGAATGGCGAAAGCGGCAAAATCCCCATTGATACGCTTTATTTCGGCGGAGGAACGCCATCGCTGCTTTCCATTGCCGAATTATCCATGCTTTTGAAAGGGGTGCAAGAATTCTGCATCCCCTCTCCTACTGCGGAAATCACCTTGGAAGCCAATCCCGACGACCTGACGGAAAATTACCTTTCCGCTTTGCGCAATTTAGGCTTCAACCGGCTGAGCATCGGCGTACAATCGTTCTGCGACGAAGATTTGCGCCTGATGAACCGCAGACATACCGCACAGGAAGCGTGGCAGGCTGTGGAACGCGCTCAACGCAAAGGTTTTGACAACATCAACATGGACCTGATTTACGGATTGCCGTCCATGAATCTGCAACGCTGGCAACACAACCTCGACAAGGCGCTGGCGTTGAACGTTCCGCATCTGTCAGCCTATCATCTGACCATTGAGCCGCAGACCGTATTTGGCGTGCGGCAGCGAAAAGGCGCTGATTTTTCCGTTGCAGAAGAAGACAGCGCCGCACAGTTTGAACTGCTGACAGACGCCTGCGAAAAAGCCGGTTACGAACATTACGAAATATCAAATTTCGCTCGACCGGGCTGCTATTCGCGCCATAACACCGCCTACTGGCGCGGGATACCCTACATCGGCATCGGACCGTCGGCACATTCCTGCAATGGCGCATCGCGACAATGGAACGTAAGCAACAACCACCGCTACATCGCGCTGATGGACAACCCTGAAACGGAGGAATGGTTTGAACGCGAAATATTGTCCCCCTCCGAAGCGTTTAATGACTTCATATTGACAGGATTGCGTACCCAATGGGGAGTAGAAATCAGCCAAATACGCGAAAAGTGGAGCCAAACCATTGCCGATACCTTTGTACATCGTGCATCCGGCTACATCCAACATGAGTTTATGAAAGAAAACAATGGAACCTACACACTTACACGCAAAGGCAAACTGATTGCAGACAGGATTGCATCGGATTTGTTTGAGGTATAGCCGTTAAATAGATTTATTTATTCGTTTTTTGGAAATAAATTTTGTATTCAGGAATTGAATATGTACCTTTGCGCAAAATTGCGTTGCAGATGAGAATTTTTGTGTATAAAACATTGGCTGAATATGTGAACAAACATCCCGATGCAAAAAGTGCATTGGAAGAGTGGTTTGACAAAACAAAAGATGCTAATTGGATCAATTTTGCAGATGTGAAAAACACTTTTCACTCGGCTGATAATGTGGGTAATAAGCGTTATGTTTTTAACATTAAAGGCAATAATTATCGTTTAGTGGCAATAGTATTATTTGTTCCAAAGTTTGTATATATCCGATTTATTGGAACACATGATGAATACAGTAAAATTAAAGATTGTTCTATTTTATAATATATTATGTATGAAAAAGATAACCAATGAAAAAGAGTATAATATCATCAAAAGACGAATGGATGAGTTGTTGGAAACAGTTACCGATGAAAACTACAATCAAATTCCGCAATCTCTTGAACTTGAATTTCTTTCTGAAATAATAGAGGAATACGAAAAAGTACATTATCCGATTTCTACGCCAACCTTAGCAGAGATGCTCAAACTTCGTATGTACGAAATGGGTATCAATCAAGTACAATTGGCAGAAATACTTGATGTAAGTCCTTCCCGTATCAGCGAGTATCTATCCGGAAAAGAGCCTTCGTTAAGAATTGCCAAAAAAATGTGCGAATTATTGAATATCAGTGCCAATGTCATATTGGGCGTTTGCCGTACGACCTGTCGGCATAATCATCAAATGGTTTAGACAGATTAAAAGAGAGAGGCACCCGAAAGCGCCTCTCTCTACAAATGAACAAATTAAGGTACAGATGTTACAAACCCGAAACCATCAGTGGGAAACGGTGATACGGCGGGTTTGTGGCGGTTGGTCCGAGCCATCGTGTATCTGCAGGATATATACGCCGGAAGGCAGGCGGGAAACATCAAGCGACACGGCGCCGGAGGCTGAAGCAGTTCGATAGACTAAATTGCCTCCCAGCAGCGTAAACAATTTTATCTCAAACTCCGGAGTTTTCGCAATCGCCTTTTTTGCGGTCTTACTGACCGTGGCAGTCTGCAACTCTGCAACAATTGCTTCCTCCTCTCTGAAAATTTCCACGCTCAGTGTCGAATTAACCGGATTGGGACTGGCTGCAAAAGAATAGTACGAAGGGCATGGACTCAGGTAAGCCACATATTTCCAACTGCTACATCCGTAAGAGTTGCATCCGCGAACCTCC
>JAITTD010000313.1 GCA_031287245.1 Bacteroidales bacterium | reverse complement strand
AAAATGTTGGGTACATTTAATTCGTGATATGAATGACGATTTATGGAAAAATCCATTTGACATTGAATATGAAAATTTTGTGATTCAAGTTAAAGAGTTGATGTTCCCTATATTTGAATCAATTGATAAATATGGGTTGAAAAGCAGGCATTTCAATAAGTTCAAAAAAAATATTGATATATTTTATGCAAATATTTCCAAAAAACAATACAAATCAGAAATTTCTCAAAAATATCAAACTCGGTTTATAAGGTACAAGGAAAAACTTTTCACTTTCTTAAATCAAGATGGTATTCCGTGGAATAACAATATGGGAGAAAGGGGACTTAGGCATATTGCTGTTCAAAGAAAAATATCAACGTTTTTTAGTAACGGAATACATAATTATTTGCTATTGTTGGGAATAATGCAAACATGTCGTTTTAAAGGAAAATCCTTTTTGTCTTTTTTGAAGTCGCAAAAGAAAACGATATGAAAAAGGATTTAGAACAGCAAATTTAAAAGGAAAATGTCTCAAAAATGACTAATTTATTTCATAGTTGTGTGATTAAATTGTTTGACTGAAAAGAAAAATTGCCTGCAATGCGTGAGGAGAGCAGTTTCATATCGTCACCGATTTTCTCACAGTTTGCGTGCGCATAACGTTGAGTGGTGGCAATATCGGAATGCCTTCTATCTCGCAGCAAACCAAATCCAATTTGGCGGTATCTATTATTTTTTATACCTTTACCGCCAATTTGAAAACAGATTGTTATGAATAATATTGCCGGTAGAAAAAAGGAAATAGAACTGTTACAGCGAATAGTAGCATCGGGCGAACCGGAATTTGTTGCTGTTTATGGGCGGCGTAGAGTGGGTAAAACATTCTTAATCAAAGAGTTTTTTAATAATAATTTCACTTTTTATTTTTCGGGAAGCGAAAACGCAAGCATGAAAACGCAATTGGAAAATTTCCAAATCGCTTTTCAAAATTATTTTAATATGACAATACCTGCACCGAAAAGTTGGACTATTGCATTTGAATGGTTACGAAAAGCTATCAGTCGCTCAAGAAAACGGGGAAGAAAAGTGATTTTTATTGATGAAATGCCTTGGATTGCAACAATGGGTTCAAATTTTATTCAAGCATTTGAGTATTGGTGGAATACTTATGCTTCGTCAAATCCGGATATTTTGCTGATTATTTGCGGCTCTTCAACTTCCTGGATGCTTAATAAAATTATTAAAAACCGGGGCGGTTTGCATAACCGGGTTACTCGTCAGATTCCGGTTCAACCATTTACACTGAAAGAATGTGAGGAATTTGCAACAAAACAAAAAATGCTGATAGACACGAATCAAATACTTGATTACTATATGATTCTGGGCGGAGTTCCCTATTATTGGAAACAGATGGATAAATCAAAAGGATTGCCGCAAAACATTGATAATATTGTTTTTAACAACCATGCAATCCTGAAAGATGAATTTGCCGAAATGTTCAATTCTCTGTTTAAGCACTCCGAAAAATACATTATGCTTGTAATTACACTTGGCGAAAAGCGTACGGGACTTACAAGGGAAGAAATTGTAGATTTATCTAATGTATCTGACGGCGGCTCAATTACAAGAATGTTGGAAGAGTTGGAACAATGCGGGTTTATTCGTTCTTATTACGGTTTCGGGAAAAAACAACGCGACAGAATTTTTCAGTTAATAGATTTATTTTCATTGTTTTATATTAATTTTATTCACGGCGGAAAAAATAACGACGAACAATATTGGACGAATAATTTCAGTACTTCAAAACACAATACTTGGCGGGGTTATGCTTTTGAGCAAGTGTGTTTGTTGCATATACCGCAGATAAAACACAAACTGGGTATTTCCGGTGTATCGACAAATTATTCCTCGTGGAGAAGTATCGAAAATTCCGCACAAATAGACCTCGTGATTGACCGGAATGACCATCTAATCAATCTCTGCGAAATGAAGTATTCCAAAGACGAATATACCATTACAAAGGAATACAACGACATTCTTCGCAAAAGATACGCTCTATTTACAGACGAGACAAAAACCCGTAAAACCGTTCATACAACAATGATTACAACTTTTGGAGTAAAGCATAATCTATATTGGGGAAATATTCAAAGCGAAGTGATTTTAGATGATTTGTTTGCGATTTGATTTGGCGGTAACGATGTATTTTAGATGACTTACCGCCAATTTCATAAAACCATATTCTAAAATTTAATTTTCACTTCTTTTCCATTATACGAAACCGTTTTTTCACCTTCCCCAACAAGTGCAATATTAAATTTTCGCGTTTCCAACATTCCCTTAAAACGGCCTTTCCGTGCGCCGATAGTCAGCGTTTTTGCTTTTTCGTTCCAAGCAAAATGGATGGTTGAAAATGCGCCTTTTTCGTAATTATAATTGTCAAATTCGTCTTCGTAAAGCGTGAATTGTCCGTTTGCACCCGCATAAATGTGAATTTCGAGATTGTCCCACGATTTTTCCGTTGCAAATTGCACGTCGTGTCCGCAGGGAACGATTGCGCCCGCTCTGACGTACAAAGGCATTACATCAAGCGGCGTTTCCTTATTCACGTTTTGTCCGCCCGAAAGTTTTTCGTTTGTCCAGAAGTCGTACCAATCCGCACCCGCAGGCAGATACACCTGTTTCATTTTTGCTGATTTTTCGGTAACAGGACTCACCAACAGCGATTTTCCGAACATATATTCCGAATGGATGTCCCAAACATTTTTATCTTGCGGAAAATCCATTACCAAAGCCCGCATCATACTCGATTGCGCGGCGGTTACTTCCCAAGAATTTGAATAAATATAGGGCAGCAATCTGTATCTCAACCGGATATATTTTGCAATGGCATCGAAAACAGGCTCGCCTGCCTTGCCGAATTGCCAAATTTCGCGTGGAGCGTCTGCGCCGTGCGAGCGCATCATCGGACAAAATGCGCCGAACTGAATCCAACGCGCATAAAGTTCGCGGTATTCGGGGTCGTTCAGACGTTTGGGGTAATGGGCAAGGAAAAAACCACCAATATCACTGTTCCAATACGGAATGCCCGAAAGTGAAAAATTCAATCCGGCGGGAATTTGATTTTTCAAATCCTGCCAGGTTCCCTGAATGTCGCCCGACCAAGTGTTTGCGCCGTAACGCTGCTGTCCTGCAAAAGCCGAGCGTGTCAGGATAAACACGCGCTTGTCGCTGCTTTCCGCCCGCTGATGTTCATACACGCCGCCCACCGACATGAGCGGATAGGCGTTGCGCACTTTTCGGAACGAGCCGAGCGCCGTTTTCGTATCAAAATCTTCGGGCTTAAAATCGAGGTGGTCAGGCTCGGTAGAGTCCATCCACCAACCATCGACACCGAGCGCGAAAAGCCCTTTGCTTGCATAATTCCAATAAATATCGCGAGCCGCAGGATTGTAAGCGTCATATACGCGCACGCCCGAAGGGTAGTCGCGGTTGGGCGGCCAAGTTTCTACTCCTGACTGAGGCCATGTTATGATGTCGTACAGCATATTTCCCTTTTCCAAATCGCGATAGGGTTTGGTGTGCGGACCAAAAGACGACCAAATGGAAATGGTAAAATGCGCATTGAGATTGTGAATATTGTCAATCATCTGTTGGGGGCGGTTGTATTCGGGCGAAAGAAATTCCATTGCGTTCCACAAATAATTATTGCCCCAATATTGCCAATCCTGAATAATGCCGTCGAGCGGAACGCCAAGTTCGCGGTATTTGCGCACCACATCAACAATTTCATTCTGACTTTTGTAACGTTCCTTGCTTTGCCAATAACCGAAAGTCCAAAGCGGAAACATCGGCGCTTGCCCTGTCAAACTGCGCATTTGAGCGATTACGCCGTCGGCATTTCCACCATACATAAAATAGTAATCCACACAGTCGCCCACTTCCGACAGGAACGAAATTCCCGCATCGTTGCCGGTAAAAGTTGTTGGCGAATAATTGTCCCAAAACACGCCGTAGCCCTTTACCGACTGAAAAAACGGCACCACATCTTCCACATTTCCCTGCACCATTTTTTGATAATTCATATAGCGTTGGCTCATTTTGCCGTTTTGATGCTGCCCCAAACCATAAATAGCTTCGTCTTTTTCCAATGCAAAAGACTGCTCCACGCTGAAAGTTTTTACGCCTGCATCGTCAAAACCGGTAAACGCAGCGGCAGATTTTTCGCTCAAAAGCAAATCGCCGTTTTTGCCGTAAAAAGCAAGTTGCCCCGATTGCAAATTCACAACCACTTCCAAACTTGCACTTTTCAGGTGCAAATCGCCGCTTCGTTCGCTAACGGAAAACTTTACCTTTTGCGGCTCTGCCACCACCGACAGGCTCTTTTTTTCAAAATTATGTCCCGCAGGCGATTTCAGCACCTGCACCGTAGCTTCATTGAAAAACAGGACTTCTACCTTTGCCGAATTAATCGTTGACTGAATGCCATTGGGCGTTTTTTGATAGTTTTGCGCCGCTAAATGTCCTGCAAAAATAAGGGCTGTTGCTGTTGTTAGAAAAAACTTTTTCATAAAATTTTTAATTTATTTCGAAAACATCCAGTAATCAAAATACATGATGACGCCCGGTTTGTCCTTGCCTTTGAATACAAAATACAAGTCGTGTATGCCGGATACTTTGGGTACATCGGACGACACCAACTCCCAGCGGTCATTGCCTCCGGTCAGCGGCGTTTTTACAGTGGTGAGCAACTGCCCGTCCATGCCGTCAAGACGGACTTCCAGGATGATACCCGTATTGTGCGTGGTGCCGATTCGCGCCGTAAATTTGACAGTTCCCCGACTGCCGAAATCTACGTCTTTTACTTTCGTGAAAGCGCCGTCTTTCATTGCATTGATAAAGACGCCAACTTCTTTGTTTTGAGTCGCTTTGACGTTCTCCGACCATGCAATTGTTTCGGCTTCGTTCTTCTGATACGGATTTAATGTTTTCACGCTTTTCTTTATGCCTTCGCTCATTTTCATCCGAACGATAGAGCCGTCTTTGTTGAACCGGACTTCGTCCACACACACCGAACGGGTAAATCCACTGCCGCCGGGCAAAGCGCCATTATGATAGAAGAGGTAGGTTTTACCCTTGAAATCGACCATTCCGGGGTGGTTGGTAAAACTTCCGCCTTCCGGAGCCATAAGTACGCCGCCGTATTTCCACGGGCCTGCGGGATTCTTGGAAGTGGAGTATCCCAAATGTTCGGGAATCGGGCCGCCCGCCCAGAGGAGGTAATACAAATCATTCCGTTTATATAGCCAGGGGCCTTCTTCATAGAGTGTAGGTCTGTTTTTAACGTTGCCGGAGCGCTTTGCAAACGATTCCTCAATCATCGGTACATCAACAATCTCACCACTGTAGGAAATCATATCTTCGTTGAGTTTCACATAATGACAGTATGGATTTCCCCAGTAAAGGTATGCCTGTCCGTCATTGTCGATGAAAACGGTCGGGTCTATGTCGCCCCAGCCGGAAGTGCTGACTAAATGCTTGCCCAAAGGGTCAATAAACGGTCCGTA
>JAITTD010000298.1 GCA_031287245.1 Bacteroidales bacterium | reverse complement strand
GGACAATAATTCCCGCGACGAAGCCACAAGGATACGATAAGCCGTTTGCAAGGTATTGGGTTGCTTGCTGTTGACCACCCAACCGAAAGAGGGTTGAGCGCTGCGAATCTCCGTCAATTGATAGCGTTCGATGGTGTTTCCAAGTTCTTCCAATGCGACAGAGGCCGGATAGCCGTCGAGAAATACGCGGTCGGTATGCTCCAGCAAATCGGTGGTGAGACGGGTCGGATATTGTGCATGACACACACCGACTGTAAGCAAAAATAAAAGCAAAAAACGACTCATAGAAAAGATGATTTTTTATGCAAATGTAATAATATTTACTGAAAGTAATCAAAATAATTAAACTATTTTATAAATTTGCAACGTTTTTTTATTAAAAAAGTTTAGAGATGCAATGAATATGACAAAATATTTGAATATGAATACAAAACATTTTATTTTCTATACTATCTTGAGCCTCGCATTTGCCGGACTGCACAATATAACATCTGCTCAAGACAACCGACATTTCAACGGTTTGCCGCGTCCAGAAACGCTGACAAGTCTCGCACAACAGTTTACAACGCCGCCCGACGCCTACAAACCCCACGTATGGTGGCACTGGCTCGGCAGTAACTTCTCAAAATCAGGCATCACCAAAGACTTCCAAGCCATGAAGGAATCGGGCATCGGTGGCGTTATCATCTTCAACGCTCCGAACTGGCTTGACCCTGCGAAAGTCCCGTGGAAACATCAGACCTACCGTAGCGAAGCCTATTGGGAAGCCATAGAACACAGCCTTGCCGAAGCCCAAAAACGGAACATGACAGTGGGCATACACAACTCGCCCGGCTGGTCAAGCACCGGAGGACCGTGGATTTCGCCCGAACAGGGGATGCAGGGCGTATTTTACAGCAAAACCCTGCTAAACGGTGCGCAAAAGCAAAAAACAGCGTTGCCCAACCCGAAAGCAAACACCGAATTAGCCCCGTATTTTAGGGACGTTGCGGTGGTGGCCGTTCCTGCGCACAAAGACCTCGCGGCTGCCGACGTAGTGGACATTTCGCAATATATGGATGCCGCAGGCACGCTGGAATGGAAGGCTCCCGCCGGAGAATGGCTGATTTACCGCATCGGCTATGCGCCTACGATGTCGCGCACCCACCCCACTCCCGAAGAAATTGCAGACATCTCGCTGGAGGTGGACAAATTCAACGCCGCCGCCATCCGCAAGCACTGGGAAAATGTGTTAACCCCGTTTACCGCCCGCTTTGGCAAATACATCGGCACCACTTTCAATTCCATCTGGATAGACAGTTACGAGGCAGGCTCCCAGAGTTGGTCGCCCAACTTCCGCGCCGATTTCATACGCATCAAAGGCTACGACCCCGTGCCGCAGATGGTGCTGGCTGATGTGCGCGGCGACACCATTTTCGACTCGCAAGGACGCGGACTGCGCCCGTTGAAAGCCAGTGCCGCAAAGGAAACCAAACTTTTTGTGCAGGATTTCGAAGCCGTTTCGCTGCGCCTGTTCATGGACGGTTATAAAATCGCCAAAGAGATGATCAATGCAGCTGGCTTCCAGTTTTACTGGGAACCTTACGTGAGCTGGGGAGGAGGACTGTTTGACATTGCCGAAGGCACGCAAATAGCCGATGTGCCTGTTACCGAGTTTTGGGTTCACGACCGCCGAGTATCCGGCAACGAGGCGCTGTTGAGGGGTGTTGTTGCAGGAAACAAGCGCATACTCGGCGCCGAGGCGTTCACCGGAATGGAATATACATGCCGTTTCAACGAATCGCCCGCCATCCTGAAACGCCCTGCGGACATGGGCTACAACGCAGGCGCCAATCTGTACTTCCTGCATTCGTGGGCACATCAGCCTTTTGACGATAAATACCTGCCCGGCTGGGGCTTTGCACTCTACGGCACGCATTTTAGCCGCCACCAGACATGGTTCGAACCCGGCAAAGCCTTTTTTACCTATCTTGCGCGCTGCCAGATGCTTTTGCAGCAGGGCACTTTTATTTCGCGCAACAGCGATGTGGTGCAGCGCCGCACTCCGGATGCGGAAATATTTTTTGTGCGCAACCTGGAAGCACGCGAAAAAACCGTTGCTTTCCCTGTCACGGACCGCGTGCCTGAACTGTGGGATGCTTACGCAGGCGCCATCAAAAGCACGAGCCGGTGGGAACAGAGAGGCGATTCCACCTTCGTTACCTTGAAAATGGAGAGGGACGAGTCGGTATTTGTCGTTTTCCCAACGCGAAAAACCGCCTACGCCAAGCAGCCGGAACTCACTGTGCTGAAAGAAACCCCCGCCGAACTGACAGGAGCGTGGTCGGTTTACTTTCAGCCGAAAATTGGGGACAAACCGTTCAAAAAGACCTTCCCCTCGCTGAGCGATTTCAGCAGGCACAGCGATGCGGCTATCAAGTACTTTGCAGGCACAGCCACTTACGAAAAGACCTTTCGCGTGGAAGCCGCCGACTTGAAGGAAAACAGGCGCGTTACGCTTGACCTCGGCGCACTGTACGACATTGCCGATCTGGAAATCAACGGACAGCGGGCAGGCGTTTTGTGGTGCCCGCCGTATCGCACGGACATCACGCCGTTCCTGAAAGCGGGCAGCAATACCCTCAAAGTGCGCATCACCAACAACTGGGCTAACTGTCTGATTGGCGATGAGCAATATCCCGAAGATTTTGAGTGGACAGACCGCAATCAGGGCTTGCACGCAATGACAGCACTGCCCGACTGGTTCCTCAACAATCAGCCACGCCCTGTGAAAGAGCGCAAAACCTTCATTCCGTGGTATTACTTCAAGAAAGATTCACCGCTGTATCCCGCAGGACTGCTGGGTCCGGTGAAGATTTTGAAACAGGAGGTAAAATAAATTTCATAAAACTTAAACGATGTTACAAAAAGTTTCTTGCTGGCTGATGATTTGGGTAATCATGCTATGCGTTTCCTGTTCTTCCAAAAAGAGTGAGTTGCAAGCCAAACGAACCGTTATTGCCGGTGTGGTAAACAATCTGTCTGAAAATTCAACTGTCCTTTTAGTTAATTTTTGCGACCCGTTGAGTGACGTACAGCGGTTTGCTCAAGATTTAATTGCATCGTCCGGAAGTTTTCATGTTGTTCACGATTATGTTTTTGCACAAAATCTGACCATTCGCTACAAAAATACCTATATCAATGTATATGTGGCGCCGGGCGATTCGGTATTTCTGACGATTGATGCTTCCAAATTTCAGCATCCGACCGATGCCGTTACATTCTCTGGCGATAATGCACAGATAAACGGGCAACTGTTTCGGTGGACGGAATATGTGTATCATTTACCAATGCCCGAATTTAATCCTGCCGCCGCTCCGGATGAATACCTTCAAAGCATTCAACAATGTATTAGCGCCATGCGGGATACAATTGAAGCCTATTCGCAGCGCAACGAAATGAGTGATTTTCTAAAGCAATGGGCTTTGATTGACTATCAATTTGTGGTGGCAAATCAGTTGCTGGATTATCAAGACAAAGCAACCAAATGGCGTGTTTTTACCGATTCGGTATTTGATATGTACAATGAAAAGAATTTTCAAACCATGATGTTTTCGTATCATTTGAGTGCATGCGAATATGCGTTAGTTGGTGAAAATAAGAAAATTGGAGATCAGTTGAAACAAAAAGAATATCCGGCGGCTATTCAATTGTTCATGAATGAATTGAAAGAAAAAATGCCCGAAGGGACGGTTCGCGATATGGTGTTTTATCTGTTCATTCATAGAATAATAGAGGAAAAACCGGAGGTGTATAATACTGTTCCGAACGTGCCATCTTTTTTCTCCCAGCCGGTTTTCAATGAAAGGTTGAAAACTTTGGTGCAGGAAAAATCAGCCGCATCAAAGCCGATTCCTGTGACCGGTGAGGCAATGAATGGTGTTTATTATCTTGATAACGATAGCGTAACACCTCTCTCCGACATAGAAATGTTGCCCTATTTGGCGGAACGCTACAAAAACAAGGTCATCTATGTGGATGTGTGGGCAACGTGGTGCGGTCCATGTTTGGAAGAAATGAAATACACGCCGACTTTGCATGAATATTTTGAAGGAAAAGAGCTTGTCTTTGTCAATTTATGTTTGGAGTCATCCATTGAAAAATGGGTGCAAACCTTAAACACACGGGGCATCAAAGGGGAAAACTATTATTTAGATGGCAATGCCGGCAAATTGTTTATGGGCAGGCATAATGTGAGTGGTTTACCTACCTATCTGTTGATAGATAAAACAGGGCAATTACAGACTTCGGTCGCAAAACCGTCTAATACACAATCGGTGATAGAACAAATAGAATTATGTTTAAAATAAAGAAAATAGCGTTTATCGTTTTTATGCTGTTTTGCATAACATGCGTCAGCGGGCAGGAATCTTTTTCCGACCGTTTTATGCCGGTTCCTTTGAACAGCGGTTTCCAAATGGAAGGTTTTCACGTTTGGTGCGGTTCCATCACCAAGGGCGAAGATGGTCGTTATTATATGTTTGCCTCGCGGTGGCCGGAAGGTGGCGGATACGATTGGGTGTTGGATTCCGAAGTTGTTTTGGCTTCTGCTGATAAACCGACAGGACCTTACAAGTACGAGAGCGTTGTTCTTCCCAAAAGAGGTACAAAATACTGGGATGGGATGATGACGCATAATCCCACCATTCACAAATACAAAGATACCTATCTGCTCTATTACACAGGAACCACCTATCCCGAACGGAAATACCCGTTGGCTTGGGCAAATAAACGTATCGGCTTGGCTACAGCGAAATCTGTAAAAGGACCTTGGAAACTTTTGGATGCTCCCATTTTAGAACCCAGACCGGGGAAATGGGACAACCAGATTACCTCCAATGCCGCCCCGTGCATTATGCCTGACGGGAAAGTGATTCTTGTGTATAAAAGCACAAAAACAGGGTTTTGGACAAATGGTCATTGGGATTTCAATTTGCGATTGGGAGTTGCCTTAGCAGACAGTTTCGAGGGTCCCTACAAACAAGTGAGTGACGAACCCATCCTGACTTTTAGCGGAACGAAGGATTCCAATGCCGAAGACGCCTGTATATGGCACGACAAGGATGGATTCCACATGATTTGCAAGGTTTTTGAGGCAGGACACACGCTGGTTGGACAAAATAATGCCGGCATTTGTGCCGTTTCAAAGGATGGCGTCAACTGGCAACTGGCAGAGCACCCAAAAGCCTATTCGCGCACGATTGTGTGGGAAGACGGCAGAAAAGAAACAATGAAATTGCTGGAACGCCCTCAACTGCTGATAGAAGATGGCGTAATTACGCATATCAATTTTGCAGCCATCACGCCGGAAGGAAAACTGCGAAATATCGTTGTTCCGCTTAGAGCAGACAATAAATAAATGTATCAATTTATGTATCCCCTAATGGGGAATTGAGGTGATATTGAGATTTATTTCTATTGATATGAATGTCCTGCGGACAAGCGAATATTCCCCGTTAGGGGATACATATCAATAGAAAATAGGATACAGGTATCCTCCAAAACCTCATAGAGGTTTCACAATATAATCGAGGCTTTATTTATTTTTCGTTCCTTAGGAATTGAGAAATTTGGGAATACCCTGACGGACAAAAATAAGGTGAATAAGGTTGGGGAG
>JAITTD010000294.1 GCA_031287245.1 Bacteroidales bacterium | reverse complement strand
TTTTGGACTATTCCGGATTCAATTTTATCGAATTTATTATTGGCGGCGGTTTTATCATTTTTATACTTGTAAACACTACTGCAACAAATTGGTTTACGTATGGTATATTTGGTTTCATTGTATCTGTTTGTATTTTCGGATATATGCTTTATTGGGTATTGGATGCCATCTTTCGTTATAAGGCGATATATGTATTTAACCGCAAAGAAGGTACCCTCACGTACCCTGATTTCATTTGGTTTCGGCAAAAAACGGTTCCGTTTGATGATGCTGAATTTTTGCTGGAACAGGGCGATCTCCGCGACCGCCGCGAGCATTTGTTTCTTGTGCTTACCTTTGTACATACGAAGAAAGACAAAGCACTTTCCTGAAAGAAAAAATTCTGTTGGGATTTGTTGCGTTTATTTTTATATTTACTGCTTTATTTATTTGGTTTGGATAAGATTATGGGTTATTAAAGTTGTATAGAATATGAGATACCGAAAAAAAAGGAGAAGGTTGACAGTTGATAATGTGGTTTTCGCACGATTTACTATGAAATTTATAGTTATTTATGTTATTTATTATTTATTGACAATCTCTATCTCAAACAGTTTTGGCCATTTTTTGCCGGTGACATAAATTTTGCCGGTGGCTTTGTCGCAGGCGATGCCGTTGAGGACGTCTGTTCCCATGTTTATATCTGCTGCGTGCAGCAAGCCTTTCATGTCAATGATGCCTGTCACTGTGCCTGTGTGTGGGTTGATACGGAGAATCTCATCCCGCTGGTACACGTTTGCCCATATTTCCCCGTTAATATATTCCAATTCATTCAGTAATGTCGCGGTACCCGTGTGGTTGCATACTTCCATGCGGCTCACTTCCGTGAAATACTCCTTGTCCATGAAATATAACCAAGCGCTGCCATCGGTCATGATTAAATGTTCGCCGTCGTAGGTAAGCCCCCAACCTTCGGGCATTGGGTATGAAAATTTCTGCAACAGGCTGAAATCATCCTTTTTATAGACGAAGGCAGTGCGGTTTTGCCAGGTAATCTGCACCAAGCGGTCGTCCACCAAGGCCAATCCCTCGCCAAACATATCGTTGGCCATTTTGAGCGATTGCACCACTTCGCCGGTTGTCGGAACCACCTTGCGCACAGTCGATTCCCCTCTCAATCCGGTGCTCTCGTAGAGATAACCGCCATCGAACAGCAATCCTTGCGTGTAGGCGCCTGCGTCATGCGGATAGGTCTTTATGATGCGGTAGGTGTAGCGTTTGGGTGGTTGCGGCGCCAATAGCAACACGCTCACCGACACAATGTCGCGTTCGCCTCCGGTGTAATGCGCTACGGCTTCGATGCGGTGTGTGCCTGTTGTTTCGTCTGCCGTATTCCAAGCGATGTCTTCCACCGTTGGGCTGGTAGTGATATGTTTGCCATTTGCAAACCAGCGAATGGAGTCTATCTGCAAATCGGCTGCGGCTTTCAATGAGAGATGGAGGGTGGCGCCCAACACGGCACGCTCATTGTTTTTGGGTGAGACAATTTTCACCTGTACCTTATGCCTCGGTGGTTTCTTGTTCCCCGAAGCCGTATTGTTTCCGATACTGCTGCAACTGTTGCACGACCATGATGCAAAAGCAACCGCACAGACGGCAAAAAGCGTGATAAATTTCTTGACTGGCGTCATTTTTTGTCAATTCGTTTTGTAGGTGTATTTGACAGCTGTCAATTCATCGTTTGCCTGCACAATTTTCTTCTCCAAGCCGGTTTTGTAGGCGATGACACTTTCCATCAGTTCTGCATCGGCGATGGCAAGTATTTGTGCGGCTAATATGCCTGCATTCTGTGCGCCGTCAAGCCCTACAGTGGCAACGGGTATACCCGGAGGCATTTGCAGGATAGACAGGATGGAATCCCAGCCATCGATGGAAATAGAGGCTTTGATGGGTACGCCTATCACCGGAAGGGGCGTCCATGCGGCAATCACGCCGGGAAGATGCGCTGCACCGCCTGCACCGGCTATGATTACTTTGATGCCTTTGGCAACTGCACCTCGTGCAAATTCCATCGCTTGGGCAGGGGTGCGATGTGCCGACAAGGCTTGAATTTCAAAGGGTATCCGAAAATCGTTCAATACTTTGGCTGCTTTTTCCATCATGGGCAAATCGGAAGTGCTACCCATAATAATGCTGACTTTTGCGTCCATATCGTTCTATTTATTTTGATGCAAAATTAGATGAAATTTTTCAGATTTCAAAGCGCGTGCATTTCAAATTGTTGCACCAATTCATTGCGAGCACTTCAAAAAAGATGGAACCGCTTATAATATATTTTCACATTCTCGAATAAAGTTGTACTTTTACGCCATATTTATATATGATGGTATAATGTATCGTTTATTTTTGTAAGTTATTATGATTCAAAGAATTCAAAGTCTATTCCTTTTTGCATCGCTCTGTTTTTTGGTGTCGATGTTTTTCTTTCCTCTTGCCGGAATTGATTCGAAAGAAGCACTTTACACTTTCGATTTGACAGGTTTTTCCGGCACTATACTGGGCGAAACACAGGCAGTTGACCGTCAGTATTCCTTAATGATATATGCTGTTCTTGTCTGCACCCTCAATGCGGTTACCATCTTCCTGTATAAACAGCGGGTACTGCAAATGCGGCTGTGCATCTATAATATCATATTGATTATCGGACTGTTGAGCGTGGCGCTGTATGTTATCTGGATTTGTCCCAAAGAGTCTGTGCAGTTCAATTTGCCTGTCGTTTTTCCGCTTGTTGCCGGAATTTTGCATTATCTTGCCTTTCGGGGAATACGCAAGGATGATGTGATGGTGCAGGCTTTAAGTCGTTTACGTTAGTTTTTGCATCATGGGTATATTCAAAGCATTATTAATGATTCTTGCTATCTATCTGATTTACAAGGTATCGAAGATTATTATTCCCATCCGCCGATATGTGAAAGAAGTCAATAAACGGATGCAGCAAGAAGAAAACCTGAAAAGGAGAACCAAGGAAAGAGAAGGCGAGGTGAAGGTCAACTATGCCCCGCGACAGCCCAAAAATATCAGCAGTGACGAAGGTGATTATGTTGATTTTGAAGAAGTTAAATAAATATAAAATCAGACATCCAATGGATTTATTAAAAAAAGCAGTCCCGCATATAGTCGCAATCCTTGTTTTTGTATTGGTATCCGTCATTTACTTCAGTCCGGTACTGGAAGGAAAGCGAATTAAACAGTACGATACGATACAATTCGGCGGCGCTTCCAAGGAAATTATCGATTTTCGGTCGGAAACAGGCGAAGAAGCATTGTGGACTAACTCTATGTTTGGCGGAATGCCTGCCAGTCAGATTTCGGTCGCTTACAACAACAACTGGACCGCTTATCTCTACCGCGCACTTTGTTTGCAACTTCCTGTTCCTGCGCAGTTTATGTTCATAGCATTGCTGGGCTTTTACATTATGCTGCTCTGTTTCAAAGTGGACCCATGGTTGAGTATCGCAGGCGCCTTTGCCTACGGACTTTCTGCGTATTTTCTGATTATTATCGGCGCCGGTCACAATTCCAAAATGCGGGCATTGGCGCTGCTCCCGCCCATTATAGGAGGCATCTGGCTGGTTTATGGTCGAAAGAAACTGCTGTTGGGAGCCATCGTTACCTGCCTTTTTCTTGCGATGCAAATACGTGTCAATCATTTCCAAATTACCTATTACACAGCAATTATAGTGCTGATTTTCATGATTTTTGAATTGATTCGGGTAGCAAAGGAAAAAGATTATCTATGCTTTCTCAAAGGCTCTGCCGGATTAATTGTGGCATTGGCATTGGCAACAGGCTTAAATATCACAGGTATGCTGCTCACTGCCGAATATACGCCGTATTCTACACGCGGACCATCCGAACTGAGCAATACCGACGGTGACAAAACAAGCGGATTGGACAAAAGTTACATTTTGGGCAATTACAGTTATGGCATCATTGAAACCATGGATCTGTTTATTCCCAACTTTGTCGGAGGTCCTTCGGCAAGTGAAGTCAGCCACAATTCACCGTTCTATAAAGCGCTTATTGACAACAACATAAAAAAACAACAGGCAACACAGATTTCCAAACAAGTACCACTTTACTGGGGTGGACAGGACGGCGGCACATCGGGTCCGGTGTATATCGGCGCAGTGATGATATTCTTGTTTGTGCTGGGCTTGTTTGTCGTCAAAGGCAGGGTGAAATGGTGGCTCGTTGCCGCTACCATCGCATCCGTCGTGCTGGCATGGGGCAAACACTGCCTGTTCATATCCGACCTTTTCATTGATTATTTCCCCGGATACAACAAATTCCGCACTGTTTCGATGATACTGGTCATAGCGGAACTCACCATCCCGCTGTTGGGCATACTGGCTATGAAAGAGCTGTTTAGCGACAGGCTGGCGCTCGAAGCCAAAAAGAACGCCGTCAAAAAAAGTTTGTACATTGTCGGTGGCATAGCCTTGTTTTTCGTCATCTTTCCCGGACTGCTGTTCAATTTCTCGTCCGAAGCCGACACTCAATACGGCTATCCCGACTGGTTGATTGTCGCTTTGCACGACACCCGCGAATACGTCCTGCGCATGGACGCCCTGCGAAGCCTGTTTTTTGCACTTGCTTCGGCAGTCGTACTGTGGTTTGCCGTGGGCGGGAAAATCAAAACACGAATGGTTTATATCCTTTTTGCCCTGCTGATTTTGGTGGACTTGTGGACGGTGGACAAACGCTACATGGGCAATGACCGGTTCGTCGCCGCCAAAGAAGTCGCCAATCCGGTGAAACAGTCCATTGCCGACCAGTCGATTCTTCAAGATACCAGCCTTGATTACAGGGTGCTGAACTTGGGCAATCCCTTTAATGACGCCACCACATCCTATTTTCACAAATCCATCGGTGGTTATCACGGCGCCAAGATGAAACGCTATCAGGAACTGATTGAACACCGGCTTTCCGGCGAAATGAACACAATTATCGGCAGTTTGCAATCCGCAAAAACCATGGATGATCTGGCAGGAATTTTCGCCAAATGCCCTGCATTGAATATGCTTAACACCCGCTATGTGATTTACAATCCCGAACAACCGGCGCTGAACAACCCCAACGCCATCGGCAATGCATGGACAACGCCGCAAATACGCTGGGTGGACAACGCCGATGCCGAAATAGCAGCGCTCAATGACTTCAATCCAACGCAAGAGGCTGTCATTGACAAGCGTTTTGAGAATGTACTAAGCGGATTTACCGCACAGGCAGACAGCCTCGCTTCCATCCGCTTGACGGATTACAAGCCCAATCACCTGACTTACGAATATACTGCATCCACACCACAATTGACGGTATTTTCGGAAATTTACTATCCCAAAAACTGGACAGCGTATATTGACGGGCAACCAGCGCCGCACGTTCGCGCCAACTACGTGCTGCGGGCAATGGTTATCCCCGAAGGCAAGCACCAAATCGAATTTAAATGTACCTCCTCAACATACAGTTTAGGTGAGAAAATATCCTTAGCCAGTTCTATCGCCCTTGTATTGCTGATTTTAGGAAGCATAGCCGGTTATTTCGTAAAACGCAGAAAACAAGCATGAACCAAATCTCTCCCATAGTCCGCAATTTACTAATAATCAATGTGCTGCTGTTTGCAGCCAGTTATTTTACCAGCAGGCTTTTGACAGAATATCTGGCGCTTTATTATCCGGCGTCGCCATATTTTCATCCATATCAGTTCGTTACCCATATTTTTATGCACGGCGGCATCATGCATATCTTTTTAAATATGTACGCCTTGTGGATGTTTGGCACGCCGATAGAAAATGCCTGGGGCGGAAAACGTTTCCTGTTCTATTACTTTTTCACAGGATTGGGCGCAGCAGCCTTGCATACTTTTGTCAATTATTTGATATTCAAAAATATTCAGACCGATGTGATGGCATTCAGCAATACCCCTTCGCCCGAACTGTTCCGTCAATTCATTGATGCACATAAAGATGGCTTCAACGACAAATTTATCACTGCCTGTTACAGTCTTTATGCCGAATGGTTTGACGTTCCCGATCAGCAGGCGTATGCGGATACAGCCCTCCAAATCATGCAAAATATCACCGGCGAATTGATGAATGTGCCCACCGTAGGCGCATCGGGAGCCGTTTTCGGCTTGCTGCTCGCCTTCGGAATGATGTACCCCAATGTGCAATTGATGCTCATTTTTCCGCCCATTCCCATCAAAGCAAAATGGCTTGTGCTGGGATACGGCGCCATCGAATTGGTGTTGGGCTTTTCCCAGCCCGGCAGCAATATTGCCCATTTCGCTCACATCGGCGGGATGCTGTTCGGCTATTTGCTGATACGGTTTTGGATTGCCAATGCCCGACGAAAAAACCACCATTATAACTGATGGAAGAAAATTTTTTCATCGCATCTTTCGTATGAAAAATAAATAAAAATATTTGTACTTTCGCAGATTATTTTAAAAATGTACCGTAATTATGTTTTCAGGAATTGTTGAAGAAGCCGCCACGGTGGTTTCCGTTGAAAAAAATCAGGACAACATTGATATCACAATGGAATGTTCCTTTGTGAACGAGTTGAAAATTGACCAGAGCATATCGCACAACGGCGTATGTTTGACGGTAGTGCGTAAAACCGACACCAACTACACTGTGACCGCCATCAAGGAAACGCTGCTCAAATCGAATCTCGGACTGCTGAAATCCGGAGATAAGGTGAATCTTGAACGCAGTATGTTGCTCAACGCCCGTTTAGACGGACATATAGTGCAGGGACACGTTGATCAGACCGCAGAATGCACGGAAGTTGAATCGGCAGACGGAAGTTGGTACTACACCTTCCGCTACGACACGTCAAAAGGCAACCTGACTGTGGAAAAAGGCTCTGTCAGCGTTAATGGCGTGAGCCTAACGGTGGTTAACTCGCAAAACGGCTCGTTCCAAGTGGCTATCATTCCCTACACATACGAAAACACCAATTTTCACCAAATACAGCCCGGAACCACCGTCAATCTTGAATTTGACGTCATCGGCAAATACGTAGTCCGTATTTTGCAGGCAATGGAATTGAAAAATTGATTCAACAGAAAAAGATTGGATAATAATCAAATGATTATTATTTTGTGCTGTTAATAAATTGCCCAAAATGGATAAAAAAGATGAAAGTAAAAAAATTATCAGAAGAATTGTTTGCGGCAAAAACGCAAAGAGAAAAGGATGAGATTCTCAAAAAGATGGAGGTGCATTGTGCCAGTATGTCTGAAAAAGAAAGAGAAGATGCTGAAAAGGAATTGTCAGTAATCATGAAAAAAGGATTGCAGGATGTAAGCAAAGCAGTGCAGGAGATAAATTGGCAATAGAAATAGAAAAAGCGAGCAAATATATTAGCCTGTCGGTAGCAAAAAATCGGAAAGTGCACGAATTATATTCATTGTGATTCAAGTGAAACTTCATCAACGTGTCATTGAAACTTCATCAACGTGTCGCTGAAACTTCATCAACGTGTCAGTGATTTATTGTCAACGTATCGCTGAAATTTTGTCCATTTGGGTCAAAAAGGTATCCAGCGTCTGCAATGAGCCGAAAATGCCAAGTATTTTCCCATCGGAAGCGGTAAGAACGATTTTTGCATAAGCGTTGGTCAGGAATGTATGCTCATACGCGGAAAAACCGGAGGCGTGAACACACAAATCGACGCCACGCAGGGTGATGTCTGCGGGGCGCGGGGTTTGCACATTGATGGCTATTCCGGTACACGATTTGGCGCGATGTTTGTTCACCAACTTTTGCCATGAGGCAGCATCGGAAAGGCAGCGCGGACAATGATCTGTCCAAAAATAAAAAATATGAAACCGCGTATTCTCTTGATTAAATTGATCAAAACCCTGCATACCTTGTATTTTTTCGTTCGGCAGGATGAACCCCATTTTTCGCCACTTTTCGGGCAGCAACAGGACTGCTTTTTCGCTGAGCATACAGCGATTGGGTTGCAGGAAACGGTGCAGGCGTTCCATGTTTTCGAGGTCATTCCGCAAACTGTAATCCACCAAAAAGTCCATCACAAAGAAAAAAGTTTCGCAATTGCCCGACGCCTTTTGCAACAGGCTGTAGGCAGCGGCAATCAGCGTATCCGTCTGTTGTGTCAGGAAATGAGAGAAATAATATTTAACGGTTTCCGCATATAAAGGCGTATGCAGCAGCCTGACGTCGGATAAATCAAAATGGTCAAAAAAATGCCGGCGCATATAACGGTAACGGTTCAGCATTGGCACCGATTCGTCGGATAATAAGTCGTCGGGCGGCTCAACGGGCTGCATGGCTACCAGATACGATGCAAGAAAACTGCCCGCAAATTGTTTTATCAGCCATTTGCGTTGCGCGTTTGCCTGTGTTTTGTCCAAATCTGCGGATATCAATGCGGCAAATGCTTCGCTTTGCGTGCTTCCCGACACTGTAATTTGTTGTTGACGGCTGTTGATGCGGATATTTTGTTCCTCTGCCAACAGAAATTCATAGCGTAAAAGCCCCGGAACAAACAGCGTGTAAATACCTTGCGGAAGAGAATTGCCGGAGAAAACAGCGTGCCCGAATGTATCAAAACGGGTGGAATCAACAACCAGCACGCGGTCGCCGTAGTATCCGGCAAGGAATACAAGCGTACCCGCAGGTGCAGTATCCATCGACACCGCGATATCACAGGCATACAAAGAGCCACTATCCGACAGAAGAAGGAAAAAAACCGCTATTTTCAAAAAACGGAGAACTGCCCTGTTCATCATGATCGGATGGACCGAAGCAAGCGACTACTTCTGGTTGGCTAAATCGGTGGAATCCTTCAAAATAGCGTATTTGTCGATTTTGATGGTGATGCCGTTGGCAATTTCCACTTCAACGGTGTTTTCGCTTATTCCGGTAATCTTGCCGTAGATGCCGCCGGTGGTCACTACCTTATCTCCTTTTGCAAGGGCGTTGCGGTAATTTTTCAATTCTTTCTGCTTCTTCATCTGCGGACGAATCATAAAGAAATAAAACACGACGATAATCAGCAACAGTGGCCAAAGAGTGTCGAGCGAAAATCCGGGCGCTGCCGGTTCTTGCAATAAAATATACAATGATGTCATAAAAATTTATATTAATTTATTTTAGGTTCTACTTCACATGAAAAGGTCAGTACACTGTACTCCTGCGGGGTATTGGTGGCTATGGCGAAATGTTTTTCCTGCTTGCCCTGCCGCTGGTTGCTGTCGAATGTAATTTCCACGAAACCTTTTCCTCCGGGAACGACAGGCTTTTTGGAATATTGGGATGCCGTGCAGCCGCAGTATGTACGCACTTCCTTCACAATCAAATTATTTTTGCCGGTGTTTTTAAATTCAAATCGATAGGACACCTTTTCGCCTTCCTTTATTTTACCGAAATCGTGTTCGGTAACGAGGTACTCAATGCTGGTCAATTTCAGGGTATCAGCCTTTTCTGCGTCTGCTTTTGCAGCAACGGCGGGCTGTTGCCCGTCGCAGGCAAGCGACAACGCCCATGAAATAGACACAACAAAAATAAATACTCCTCGTTTCACCGGTTCAACTTTTTTGCAAAAGTACAAAAAATAATTGATTCTACCATCTTATTTTTCATCTTCCGTATCCATCACGATGGTAACCGGACCGTCATTGACGAGCGCCACCTGCATATTGGCGCCAAAAACGCCGGTAGCAACCGGGTGCCCGCACAATTCTTCCATTTTTCTGACAAAGGCGTCATACAAGGGCACACTGATTTCGGGCGGCGCCGCATGGATAAACGATGGTCGGTTGCCTTTGCGGGTGGCTGCATAAAGGGTAAACTGGCTCACCAACAGCAGTTCGCCCTGAATATCCTGCACCGACAGATTCATCTTTCCTTCCTTGTCGGAAAAAATGCGCATATTGATGATTTTGGCGCACAGCCAGTCAATCGTTGCCTGCGTGTCGGCAACGGCAAAGCCCGCCAGCACGACTAAACCCTTCCCGATGCGTGAAACGGGCTTTCCTTCTATACTGACCGATGCTTCCGATACCCGCTGAATGACTGCTCTCATCCTTTCAGCAGCAACGTTGGCGAGTTGTCAATAAGCCTCTGCATCTTACCAGTTTTTTCTTCTTCTTTCAAAATATGCCTGAGGATGCAGACAGGCAGGACATTGTTGAGGCGCTGTCTTTGACAGGATGATGTATCCGCAATTGCGGCACTGCCACTCAATTTCTTCGTCGGCTTCAAAGGTTTTACCTGTTTCTATCAGGGCTACCAGTGCCCGATAGCGTTCTTCGTGCCCTTTTTCGGCGATGGCGATGTTGCGATACATGGTTGCAATGTCAGGAAAACCTTCCTGTTGGGCTACATCGGCAAAATGAGGATAATCGGTTGTCCATTCCTCGTTTTCGCCGGCTGCTGCATCTTTCAGGTTCTCAAGCGTTGTTTTTATCTCGCCGGCAGGGTAACTGGCTGTGATTTCCACCTTTCCGCCTTCCAAATACTTGAACATTCGCTCTGCGTGTTCCTTTTCCTGATTCGCCGTTTCGGTGAAAAGATCCGAAACTTGTTCATACCCTTCTTTTTTCGCCCGACTGGCAAAATAAGTATAACGCATTCTTGCCTGCGATTCGCCTGCAAACGATGTCAACAGGTTCTTTTCCGTCTGTGTTCCTTTAATACTTTGTGACATAGTAAAATGATTTTAAGATGATTTTTTCACTGCAAAGATACAAAATATTTTCAAACAGATGCCCATTTTTTATACGTTGCAACAAGGATGACACATCCGTTTTTCCCGTTAGGGAATAAACAAAAACGACAATTTGAA
>JAITTD010000277.1 GCA_031287245.1 Bacteroidales bacterium | reverse complement strand
TGAAATGCGCCTTGCCCGTGCCCTGCAAGCGGTGCATCGCATATCATATCCCACGTGCAACGCCAAATGAGCAGGCGACCGTCGGCGGAATCTTTTCCGAAAAGGTAAAGTATTGCAGGAAGGGCGACTATTGCGCAGATAAGTGTGATTCTCAGCCATTTTTTTGTAACATAGATGACGCACAGGTAAATCAGCAAAACGACCATCCCTGCCAATATTCCCGCGCGGGAGCCGGACAGGACAAGGGCCGCCAAAACCAATACAACAGCTGCGATGGCTGCATAGTGAAGATACGGATGTTTGTCATTGAAAAACAGAAAGCAAAACGGCAACATACCAGCCAAAGCCGCTGCATAACCTGCCGGATTGTCAAAACTTCCGGTGACAGCAAAATGGCTGTTTTCTGAAGCCACAATGCCGAAATATTGCAGGATGCCTTGAATGGAAAGAGCAAGGGCAAAACAGGCAAAAACTCCAGCAATGTGCTGAAAAATCATATTCGGTTTGGCAAGTCTTTTCCGATTGCAACAAACATAGAACAGTCCTGCTAAACCTGCGCACAACGCCAACCCAAACCATTTGGGCGTCACCTGCGGGTTCACAAATAACCGCGATGTTGCAAACAGGGTGCAGAAACACCCAACGCAAAGAAGCATCGCACAGATTACCGGATATGGTTTGATGTTTGACATTTATTAATTACTAAACAGTTTTACACGTTGCAAAGATAAGGTGTCTGATCTTTTTTCTCTTATACATTTGCATCAAAAAATTATACATTTGTATCAAAATAACATTTTCCAACATCAATGCATAGCGTCCGGATGATTGACATCAAGAATTATTGTGAATGGTTATTATGCAGGTGTCGCTTCTTGTACGAATATATTTTTGTGAATTATCGTTTTTATCAATTCCACCGTATCGTCCAATCCCAGCAGCGACACGTTGATGGAAAAATGATAGGACGAAGACATCCCCCACTCCTTGTCTGTATAATATTTATAGTAGGCGGCGCGTGATTTGTCGGTCTTTTTCATCAGGTCGAGTGCGGCTTCTTTGCTGATTTGCTGCCGTTCGACAATGGTTTGGATGCGGTTTTCCGGTTTGTTGTGGATGAAAAAACTGAGCAGGTCGGGGTAGTCGCGCAGCACGTAATCGGCGCAACGCCCTACCAGCACGCAGGAATTGCCTTTGTCTGCAATCTTTTGTATGGCTTCGCTCTGAAAAAGGAACAGGCTTTCGGGCGAAAGCATCTCCGAATGGGGCGTGTAGAAGCCCATACTTGGGAAACCCATTGAAAGTACATACGCCAAACTGTTGTTCGTTCGCTCGTCGGCTTTCTCAAAAAATTCGTCGGATATGCCGCTTTCTTTGGCGGCTTCGGCAAGCAATTCCTTGTCGTAATAGGCAATGCCGAGGTCTTTCGCCAAGCGCTGTCCTATGACGCGCCCGCCGCTGCCAAATTGCCTTCCAATGGTGATGATAACACGTTTTTTCATGGTATATGTTGTTTGGAAAATGACCGCTTGATTCGGATAAACATGATAGCGGCAAACGCAAATGCGATAAAATCAGATACCGGCAGGCTTATCCACACGCCCAGTATCTGAAAGAAATGGGGAAGGATTATCAGGAAAGGTACTAAAAACAGCATTTGTCGTGTGACGGACAGAAAAATGGCGATTTTGGGTTTCCCGATGGACAGAAAAAAGGTAGAAACCACCATTTGAAAACCGACCAGCGGAAAGGCAGCAAAGACAATCCGCAAGCCATACACCGATTTGTCAACGAGTTCGGTGTCGGTGGTGAACCAGCCTACTATGAAATGCGGAAACAGTTCGCTGGTGATGGCGCCGAATACGGTGATGCCTACCGCCCACAGGATAGTGATACGGGTGACGGCGCTTACCCGTTCAAAGCGTTTGGCGCCGTAATTGTAGCCTGCAATGGGCTGCATTCCTTGGTTGAGTCCCATCACAATCATCAGATAAAGAAAAATAATTCGGTTGATGATGCCGTAAGCGCCGATGGCTATGTCACCATCGTATTGCTTCAAACCGCGATTGATGAGGATTACTACCAAGCATGAGCAGACATTCATCAAAAAAGGCGACATACCGATGGACAGGATGCCTCGCACCAAATCTCCTTTGAGGCGAAAGATGCCTTTGCGAAAAGACACCACTCTGTTGGGATTCATCAGGTGAACTATCTGCATGATAAGCGGGATGGTCTGCGCGATGACCGTTGCCCAAGCTGCGCCTTTGATGCCCCATTTGAAGGCGAAGATGAAGATGGGCGCCAGAACAATGTTGATGCCTACGGACAGCAAGGTGGTGTACATAGCCATTTTCGGGTTGCCCGCCGAGCGGATAATGGCGTTTAGCCCCAGATACATGTGTGTGACGACATTGCCTGTCAGGATAACATGCATGAAATCCCGCGCATAAGGGATGGTTTGCTCGCTCGCACCGAAAAAATACAGAACCGTGTCAAGAAAAGGGAAACAGAGCAACGAAAAGGCAATGCCAAGAATGATGTTCAAGGTCAACACATTGCCCAGCACCCGATTGGCGCTTTTGTAGTCCTTCTGCCCCAGTTTGACAGACACGAGCGTGGAAGCGCCCACTCCAACCAGCGAACCAAAGGCGGCGGCAAGATTCATCAGGGGATGGGTAATAGCCAGACCTGCAATAGCAAGGTGTCCCACGCCATGACCGATGAAAATGCTGTCCACCATATTGTAGAGCGACGAGGCTGTCATGGCGATGATGGCAGGAAGGGCGTATTGCGCCAGCAATTTTCCGATAGGTTCGGTGCCTAATACCAATGGTGATGGTGAAGTACTCATTGCATCAGAAATGAGAAATCGTCAGCAGCGCCTAATTCCTGCGGCTCGCAGCCTTTTTTGAAGATGCGTGCCTTGCGGTCGCCTGTCAGACTGAGTTTGCCGTTCTCATAGCGAAGCATGGTGGCTTCCCGCAATCCGACCACATACAAATCGGGGTTGATCGCGATAAATTCCCGTATTCGGTCTTCGCGTGTTTCGCCGCCGTGCCCTGCGGGGTGGGCATCGGTATAGTGCGGATTGATTTGAAAAGGCACTAAATTCAAGGTGTCAAAACTTTCGGGCTGAACGACAGGCATATCATTGGTGGTGCGCAAGGTAGGACAAGCCACGTTGCTGCCTGCGCTCCACCCGATATAGGGTGTGCCGCTCAACACTTTCGTGCGGATAGCGTCCATCAGGCGGTTTTGATGCAGCATCTGCACCAATCGCCACGTATTGCCACCGCCAACTACGATAGCTTCCGCATGTTCCACCGCCTTTACAGCATCTGCTGCATGGTGAATACCGACAACATGATGCCCTGTTTCCGCGAAACGGTTTTCGACACGGGATTCGTATTCATCAAACGAAAAAGTAACCGCTGCATAAGGCACAAACAATGCTTTGACTGGCTGTGTGCCCAAAAAATCCCTGATATGCATCTTTGGATAATCCAAATATGCCTCGCCTGCATTGGTGGAATTGCTAATTAATAAGAGTTTCATCTATGTTTTACATTATATTTATGGTTGCAAAAATAAGGATTTTTTATCAATTAACAATGAATTCACGAATCACAATGTATCCACCTAAAAATCTTATCGCACATTTTGATTTTTTTTGTAAACACCAAATAAATGACTACTTTTGTCGATAAATATCACATGCATGGCAAAGAATAAAAAAGTAGATGTTCCTGCCGATTCTGTTTATATGAATCTATTGACGGATTTCGGATTCAAGAAGATATTCAGTGACACGGAGTTGCTGATTGACTTTTTGTGCAGTCTAACAAGTGTCCAGATAAAGGAAGTTCATTATAAGCCTACCGAACATCTGGGAGATTTTAAAACGGAACGCAAAGCTGTTTTTGATTTGTTGTGCACCAACGAGGACGGCGAATATTTTCTTGTAGAGATGCAAAAAGCGCCTCAGGATTACTTTGCAGACAGGGCGTTATTCTATACCTCGTTCTTGATACGCAATCAGGCGCCAAAAACAAAATCATGGAATTATAAGCTGAAAGCCGTTTATTTTGTTGGAATTTTAGATTTTTCCCTTCATGAAACAGAACAAGACAAAGAAGTCATTGAAAGGGCATCTCTGATAAACGAACGAACTCATGAATCTTTTTCGGACAAGTTGAAGTTTATCTACATTCAATTGCCTCATTTCACAAAGGAATTGAAAGATTTGAAGACAAACGCCGATGATTGGTTGTATTGTTTAAAAAACATGGACAAATTTAACAACAAGCCTGCTGAAGTTCAGGGACGGATATTTGAAAGACTATTTTATATCGCAAGAACAGACAAATTATCAGATAAAGAAATGGAAACATATAACAAAAGTATTTTAGAGTACAACGACGTAAGAAACGTTGCAGATTATGCCAAACGAATTGGCAGGCAAGAAGGCAGGCAAGAAGGCAGGCAAGAAACGCTCACAAATCTGGCAATAAAATATGCCCGCAAAGGCATGAATATTGTAGAGATTGCCGATTTGACGGATTTGCCTATAGAGCGAGTGAAGGAAATTCTGCAAAAAATGAATTGAATAATCACTTGCCATTACTCAAAATCCAGTAAAAACCGCTGTTTCAGTTCAAGCAATGCGGGATTCTTCTGGCTCATGGCAGCAAATTTGTCTTCGGCGGTGTAGGCTTTGTGGGTTTCCTGTTTTTCCAAAAAACAGGGCTGAATTTCCAAGCGGTTGTTCTGCAATTGTTCACGAAGGTATTTTTGCAATTCCTGCTGTATTTTCTGCATTGCTTCCTGATAGAAACTGTTGCCCACGGTGAAGCAGACTCGTATATCCTCTTCCAAACGAGGCGTGTCTGCGGTGAGCATATTGTAATAGCGTGATTCTTTTTTATACTTTTCGGCAAACGTTGTCCAAGCGGTGTTCAGGGCTTCAGACGTTACCTCGGCATCTTGTACGACAGCGGACGGCTCACTTTTCTCAATTGGCGGCGACGGCTCGTTAGCGACATCTGTTTTCACGATAGGTTTTGCCGAAAGGGCTTGCTTGATGGATGGGGATGGCATCCGTGCGGGTGTCGGCGCTTGCTGTTTGGGAGCGGAAGTCGTTGGTTTTTGCTCGGCATGAGCGGATTCTACAGGCTGGTCAGATTTTTTTTTTTCTACCCCTATTTCGCATAAACGGAGCAAAGCAATTTCGACGTGCAGTCGTTGATTTTTGCTTATTTTGTAGCCCACATCGCAGGCGCTGCAGATATTCAACGCCTCAAAGAGGAATCCAACACCGCATCGTGCCGCCTGCTCCCGATACCGCTCGCGGATATTGGCGCCCACTTCGAGCAATTGCAGCGTCACGGGGTCTTTGCACACCAACAAATCGCGAAAATGCGAACTTAATCCCGAAACAAAGTTATGCCCGTCAAAACCTTTGTCTAATATATCGCTGAAACAGATAAACGAAGCGCCGATATTGTGGTCTAAGAAAGCATCGGTCAGTTTGAAATAATACTCGTAGTCAAGCACGTTCAGGTTTTCGATGACACTTTGGTAACTGATATGGTTGCCGCTGTAACTCACAATCTGGTCGTAGATGGACAGGGCATCGCGCATACCGCCATCCGCCTTTTGCGCAATGACGCTCAGAGCATCCTGTTCATAAGTCACGCCTTCCTTGTCGGAAATCAGTTGCAGATAATTGACCGTATCCGCAATTTTGATGCGGTTGAAGTCGAAAATCTGACAACGCGACAGGATGGTGGGGATAATTTTGTGCTTTTCGGTGGTTGCCAGTATGAAAATGACGTGTGCGGGCGGCTCTTCCAGCGTTTTCAGGAAAGCATTGAATGCGCTCGACGACAGCATGTGCACTTCATCAATGATATAGATGCTGTATTTTCCCACTTGCGGCGGAATACGCACCTGATCAATCAGGTTGCGAATGTCATCCACCGAGTTGTTGGAAGCGGCATCCAACTCATGAATATTGTACGAGCGCGATTCGTTGAACGAGAGGCAGGATTCGCACTGGTCGCAGGCTTCGATATTTTCCGCAGGATGGAAGCAGTTGAGCGTTTTGGCAAGAATACGGGCACAGGTCGTCTTGCCTACCCCACGTGGACCACAGAACAGATATGCCTGAGCCAAATGCTTGTTCTTGATGGCGTTTTTCAACGTTCCGGTCACAGACGATTGCCCCACAACAGTGTCGAAGGTGGCTGGACGATATTTCCGCGCCGATACTATGAAATTATTATTACTCACTTTCCTAATTTTTTCTCTAATTCAATCACATTCAGAATATCTTTTCCCGTACCGATTTTATACCCGACCGCGTCATATAAAATCTCGCCCTTGTCAGAAATATACAGTGTCAACGGAAAATTATCCACTATTTCAAAATTCAGTACCTTGGTGATAGCGTTGAGCAATGCTCGCTTTTGGTCGGTTGCCCAAACAGATTGCGCAGGCAGTCCGGGGAAGGCAGACACTCTGAATGCTTCACTCACTTTGTCGTCGGGCACCAAAAACACGATGCCGCCGCCCCAGTTCTGAATTTCGGTCTGCACCGAAGGAAAATCCTGCAAAATATGCTTGGACGGCTCTTTGTTCGGGTCTAAGATGCACAAAGCCAATCCTTTCCCCTTCGACAAGGTTTTCAGCGAAACGGTCTTGCCATCGTTGGTCGTGATTTTCGTTTCCATATCGAAAGCGCCCTTCACCTCAATTTTGGTGACAATTTCAGGATTTTTGAAAGGAAGAGTGACAGTTTCGTTCTCTTTGATTTCAAACTGCTGCAAGGAAATATACGCGGAACCGCCATTGCCGCGGATGCCTGATAAAATTCGGTAATAACCGACATCCAATGGAATACGGTTCGGATCGGCATTGACATCCTTGTTGCCTCTGGCGCCGCCAAATCTGCGCCATTTGAAATCGCCATCCGAAAACAGCGATACATTGTAAACGGGTTGGGCGTTGTCTTTTGATTGATTGTCAATAACGAGCGTACCTTTGGCAGGAACAGCGATGATTTCACCGTTTGCCCCGAAAGACACGGTTTTCCATTCGCCGTCCTCATAAAACTGCGGATTGCTGAATCCCATCCTTGCGGGAATGCCCAAACTGCGAGCGATAGCCACAAACAAAATGTTGCGGGAACGCTTGTCGGAAAGCCCCAATTGATAAACACCAACCGGACTGATGGGACATTCGTAATAATTTTCTTCCTCTCTGATTTGCACTTTTGATTGAATCAAGTCAACGATTTTCCCAATATTGACGCGGGCTTCCGATTGAATGGATTTACTGATATTTTTTTGCAGAAAACTGCGCCACGGTCTGATTAATTCATTCTCAATTCGGGGTGAAAGGATGAACGGCACGACCAATTCATCAGGTGTTCCGGCTTTTATTTTCAGCGTTTTCCTGTCTTGCAGGTGATCCAGCAGATAACTCAACGGCGTATCGCGCAAATCCTTTTCAGTAAGCGATTCCAAAAACGGAAACAAATCAGGATTGTTTTTCTGTTGGAGGATAAAATCACGTATATCGCGCCAATTGCCCTGTGCAATGTTCAGCGCCTTCCACGTTTTTTCTTCGTCAATCTGATTATCCTTAGCCAGTTGACGAGCGGCGGCTTCCGTAATGAAAGTTTGCACATAGGCATTCCTTATCATATCGTCCTGTGCCGAACGCGCGGCATTGTCGGCGCCTTTATCGGTAACAACGTCTTTCACCGGTCGCCCGGGCGGGGGATTTAAAATAAATTCATCTTTGAGAGGCATGCCCGGTCGAAGATTGAGCCGTATCACATTGTTTTCATCGCGAGGCGTTGATATTTTGTACCCAAACAGTTCGCCTTTATTTGCCCAAATCAACAAATCGCCTTTGCCGGAAACAATAGACAGTTTCCCTTGTTTATCTGTGGTATTGGTAGAAACGGGCGAAAAATTTCCGCTATTGAACACATTAAATTTTACGGTTGCGCCCTGAACCGGTTGGTTGTTGTTGTCCAGCACCTGCACATTGACGGGGCGAGTGTCGGCATAGTGTTTCAAAATGTTGATGCGGGTAAACCAAGGAGTAACATTGTTTTTTATTTCCGTCCCCTCGTACAGTCCAAACACAACAGTGTGCACCATCATAGCGCGTGTGGCAGGAGCTGCAAACCACGCCACATCCATGACGGCTTCCGGTTCGCAGGCGCCGATAAAGTGCCATTCGCCGTTTACCCATACTTCCACCCATGCGTGATTGCTTTCGGTGTGCGCCCAGCGAGGTGTGTAGCATTGGCGGGCTGGTATGCCTACCGCGCGCAAAGCGGTGGCTGTCAAGGTCGATTCCTCGCCACACCGTCCCCACGACGTTCTTATCAACGATAAAGGACCTGAGGTGCGCATATCGGTGCCCCGATACGAGGCTTTTTCGTGGCTCCAATGGTTCACTTCGAGAATGGCATCGTGTAGCGACAGGTTTTTAACACGGTCTTTCAACTCTTTGAAGCAGACAATCCTTGCGGTATCCAAGTTCTCGTTGTTAATTCGGCAGGGCAAAACGAAATGGCGGAACACATCTTCCGGAATGTCTTTTCCCCAGGCAAAGGAATCGCGGGCTTTTAAAGCGATTTTGACCTGTTCGAGAAAGAATTTTCCGTCATAATCGGCTAAATCGTTCAACGGCATACAAGCAAACAGAAACTCCAAGGCTTCGCGTTGTTCTGTCGAAAGTTTTTCTTTTTGGAAAACCGAGAACAAAGCCTCTTGCCGTCCTGCTGCTTCTTTCTTGCGGCTCTCAAACTGTTTGTGAATCTTGGCGCGATAGCTGGCATCCGTCAGGAAATGCTTGTCATCCGCCGCAAATGAGGTTGACACGATAGCTGAGAACAGCAAAATAAATAAATTTTTCATGACAGTTTTCGTTATTTAATCGTTCTTGCTTCCACTCCTTCAAAAGTCAGTTTCACTGGCTGTATGAAGCCTTTTTCGTCAAAAATCAGTTTTTCTATACAGGTGGCGCGGTGGTTGCCATGAGTTTCCTCCAACGGACGCCGGTGATATATGATATAATATACACTGGTGTTGGGAATCTGCACAACGGAATGATGACCCGCGCCGGTAGCCACCAGCGAATCCTGCTGCAAGATGGTGCCAATTCTGTTAAAAGGTCCGAATGGTGAGTCGGCAATGGCGTATGCAACCGAATAATTGGGTCCTGTCCAGCCGCCTTCGCTCCACATGAAATAGTATTTATTGTTGCGTTTCAGCATGAACGGACCCTCAACATAGTTTGCGGGCGTAACTTCCTTGTAGATTTCGCCGTCGTCAAAGGGCTTCAGTGCCGTGAAATCGCTGTTCAAACGTGCAATGTTGCAGTGTCCCCAGCCGCCATAGTAGAGGTAATACTCGTCACCGTCATGGAATACAAACTGGTCAATGGGCTGAGCGCCGTTGACAATATCGTTGATAAGCGGTTTGCCCAATAAATCTCGGTAGGGACCTTCCGGACGGTCGCTGACTGCCACGCCTATCCCGCCGATTTCGCCTTCGTGCACATCATTAGCGCCAAAGAAAAAATAATATTTACCGTCTTTTGAAATGACCGATGGCGCCCACATTGCTCGTTTCGCCCATTTCACGCTTGCGGTGTCGAGAATGTCAGCATGTTTTGTCCATGTTGTCAAATCTTTGGATGAAAAACAGTCGAAAAAGGTTTGCTTGTCAAAATCATCACTCCACGTGGGATATATCCAATAGGTATCATTATAGATAATGCCTTCGGGGTCGGCATACCAACCGTCAAAAAGAGGATTACCACTCGTCACAACGGGTTTGGAACCGCAAGACGGTAACAGAAAAGCAGCCAGCAGGCAGAGCATTAAAGGCTTTATCATCATTTTATTTTTGAATGATTGCATCATCAGGTTCGCACACTACGCGGAAACCGATACCTTTGATATCCGAGAACCACCAAATACTCTTGGGTTGCTGCGGGTCGGTTTTCAGCCAGTCAACGGAATAGGTGTGACTGCGGGCGGCAGCGCGTATGTCTGCGGCGTCATTTGTATAGTTACCACCACGTACCACGTGTTCTTCGCCTGTTTCCGGACCTTTTGGGTTGGTTACGGAAGCGCCTGATTTTGCGTATGCATCCTCAGCGTACCAGTCCGCGCAGTATTCCATCACATTGCCAAGCATATTTTTCAGCCCGAAGGGATTTTCTTTCACCCTTTTAGGCTCTTGTGTCCTCATATCGCTGTTCAGCGCATACACCGCATACGAATTGATGACAGCCGTGTCGGGGTCGAAGAATTTGCGCAACCAGCCTTGGGATGAGAATTTTTTGGGTGAACCCTCAAAGAAATAAGGAGTTTCGGTACCTCCACGTGCAGCATATTCCCATTCTGCTTCGGTGGGCAACCGATATTTCTTGCCGGTGATTTTCGACAACCACAAGCAATAAATTTCTGCCGAATAGTGTGTCATGGTGATGGCTGGACGGGCACCTGCGCCCCATCCCTGATCGGGACTGCCGAAAGGCGGCGTAGGCCCGCTTATTGCGTCAACGGACTCTGCATCCATCGCCAACCTGTTGCGTTCAAAGATAACAGAAGGCGCTATGCGTCCTTCCGATTCTGTTTGAAGGCGGAAAGCAAGGTATTCGTCCCAGGTAACTTCAATTTTGCCCATAAAAAATGGACTTACTGTCACTTCGCGAACAGGACCTTCGTCCTCATGGCGGAATTTCTCGCTGGCAGGGCTGCCCATTTTGAATGTGCCGCCGGGCACAGCCACCATATCAAAGGCGATGGGTGTTCCGGGAACCTGTTCGGTGAAATTTTCAAATTTCTCTACCCTGGCAGGCTCTGTAAACTTCGGTCCGTTATTGCTGAGTTGAGTGGTAATCGCTGTTTTGGCGTGTTTGTAATTGGGATCATAATGTCCTACGCTCAAATGGCAACTGATACATTGCAGGTCCAACTTCGTTTCGTTCTCTTCATAATAAAGGTGGGCAGTACCTCCATCGCTCGAAAGCCCTTTCGGGAAAAGGTTTACATGGCATTCTTTGCACGATTCGTTGTAAACGATATTGACCGCATAGTCCAACTCTTTTTTCCTGTCCCAGTTGAAATCGGCGCTGTCCTTTGTCCAATACGCCCACAGATCATGCAATCCCGTGCATGACTTGGTTTTGAAATACTGCCAATCGCCTTTGGGCGGCAGATGGCAATCTATACAATGTACCTTCACGCCTGACTTATTATTATAATGTGAAGATAACTTCCAACTGTCCACTGCATGAGGATGCACGTGACAACTTTGACAATATTCATCGGTGCCGGTATCGTGCAATACCTTGTTGGTATATACCATCACCAAAACTCCTAACACGCCTCCCAAAATGAAGACAAACCCCGGGTGTCCCTTGAAAAAACCGCCTTTTCTCGACATAAAAAATCTATAAACTATGAATTAAAAAAAGGATAAAAGTACTCGTTTTTTTTGAAATGCAGCATATCATCTGATTTTTTTATTGTTAAAAAAAGTTAAATCTGATTTTTCCAGCGAAACCTTCTATTCTGCTAAATATTTGAAACTAAGCGATATACCTTTTCTGGTTTTAGATAAACTGATGATCTTTTGGTCGTCACTGTAATCAGTAATATCTTTATTCCGTGCATTTTCGATTTTTGTATAGCCGCTCAGTTTGCTTTCGATGGTAGAGAGAAGTAAATCTTCTTTTCCTGCACCATTTCCCGATAAATAGATCTCATAAGAGTAAGAAACCGGTTTCCTTTCGCCGTTAAAGTCGTATTTTGTGGTATAGTAGGAATACCAACCCGAACCTTGCCGAACTTGTTTCTGGTCGAACGCCTTCCCAATGGCGTGGAAACTATAACTTGCATCATTGGTAATACTTTTATTTTTAACTACTTCATTATCTGTTCCATATTTATTGAATTTGGAATCTTCCAAATCATATTTCTTCTTTATATCGCCAAAAGTAGAGATGGCTGTGAAACCTTCGGGGGCATCAAAATTGATTGCTGATACAACAGCATTTATATTAAAATAATCTGTTGTAACATATCCATGTCCATGAAAGGAAGAACCACTGTTTATATAAAAGATCAAATCCCACGAAAAGTCATCAAATTGAGGATTGACAACATATTTGCCTTTCCTGTCAATCAATCCTGTCTTGCCTGCATTTTCAACCAGTGCCAAGTTGCTGTTGAAAGAATATGCATGATCAAACTGTGGATTGATTACATATTTCCCTTTTTTGTCAATATATCCGTAATTTTCTCCCGATTTTACCGCAGCTAATTTATTCTCATTAAACAGATAAGCGTTGTCAAACTGTGGATTGATAATCAGTTTCCCGTCTTTGTCGCACCAGCCGTATTTGCCATTTTGTTCCACCTGAAACCAATTTCCGTCAATGCGAAGTTCGTCAAATTGGGGATTGAGGATATATTTGCCGGTTTTATCAATGACGCCCGCTTTATCACCTAATTTCACAATGGCTTTCCCCTTTTCGAATGATTGGGCGTGGTCAAATTGATAATTGATGATGATTTTCCCTTCTTTATCAATATATCCCCATTTTCTATCGTCATTTCTGACTGCACATAACCCATCGCCAAAATTCGCGACCTGACTAAATTGAGGATTTATTATTATTTCTCCGCGTTTGTTCACAAAACCCCATTTGTGATTCCCTTCTTCGCCAACAATGCAGAATGCAGCCAATCCTTCACGGAAAATACAGACAAATTCGGCTTCCTGTAAGGTAAATTTTACCTCTCCCTTAGTATCAATGGCGGTGGGCGCTTCGTTTGGTTTTACCACCCACGCCAAGCCTTCTCTGAAAATGGTTGCGGATTTATATTGGGCATTGATGACATATTTGCCATCTTCATCAATAAACCCCCATTTAGGCTCATTGCCTGACAGTTGCACCAATGCCAAGCCTTCCCTGAAAATACTTGCCTGAGCAAATTGCGGATTGATCACAATTTCACCCTTGCGGTTAATGTATTGATACTCTTTCCCGTTTCTTACAGGAAGTAATTTTTGTTCGGAAATGCCATCGCCACTTCCGCACGATGTTAAAACTGTTGCAGTAAGGAATAGACCGGCTGCAAATTGAACTATTTGTTTCATTTTATTAATATTGATTGGTTTAAAATTCTTCTTCTTTGATGATAAATATTATTTCGCCCTTTTTGTTGATACAAGCAAATCCATTACCATATTTAATAATACAGCGATTGTCGTAAAAACCGTAAGAGTAAGCGTGTTCCATAATTCTATTGCCTTTGTAGTCGATTAACCACCCATTCGAAACGGTAATATCGTCGCTGAATCCGACCCAATGATTTCTGCTATAATAGTTCTTGAACTCAAATTGAATAGCATCATTCTCAAATGTTTTTACAATTTCCATATTGGTGTTGATCAGGAAAGACTTTTTATAATCCCATACCAGCGCTAAACCTTTGTGAAATGGACTTATTTCACCATAAAATTCGGCAACCACCTCGCCTTGTTTGTTGATAATGCACTTTTGCAGTCTGTCGTTACCTCGTTTGGTCACCACTGCGTAGCCTTCCGAAAACGACATTGGTCTATTGCTGAATTTAGGTTCAATTGCCATCTTTCCTGTTTTATCAATATACCCCCAATAGTCAGGATTTTCTTTAGCCTTTACCAATGCCAGCCCATCTCTAAAAGCTTCTACAACGGTATATTGCGCCGGAACAACTATCGTACCAGACTCGTCAATAAACCCCCAAAGACGCTTATCAAAATCGTAGTATGCTCTCCTGTTTTCCAACAATTGATGTGCTGTGATACTCGAATGGTATTCGTAAAATGCTAATTTTTGATCTGTATATGCCCCTTTAAACTGTTTGTTGAGAAATTGAGTTACGTAGTCGCCGGATGCATGTCGCCATCTCATTAAAGCCACGCCATCTACGAAATCAGACAGTCTTTGCAGGTTGGGCTGTAGAGTGCCAGGACGCCCTTTGGAATCTTTAATTGGATTGTTCCCTTGTGTATCAATAACAGTTATAAGTCCATCAAAACCTCTCATCACGCATAATCCATCCGAAAATATGGGAGTTTCAAGATCAACAAAATTTCTATCGTATTTAAAATCTATTACCACATTGCCCAAGGTGTCCACAAAACCCCATGCTTTTTTGTCGCCATCGTATATGGCAAACAAACCGCAACTATAATACCCTGCACGCTTCGCACCGTTGATATACAACATCTTCGTTTGCGGTGTCACTTTAAGTTCCGTAATAGGCGGTATCACCGGCATATTGAGGAATTCTTCCGTTTGCGCGTTCGCAACAAGCGTTGCGGCGAGCGCCATTGTCAAAAAAATACT
>JAITTD010000255.1 GCA_031287245.1 Bacteroidales bacterium | reverse complement strand
TACGGACAGGACAGGACAGGACAGGACAGGACAGGACAGGACAGGACAGGACAGGACAGGACAGGACAGGACAGGACAGGACAGGACAGGACAGAGAACCCTCTGCGCCGAAGTCCCGCAGGGACGGCACTTTGTTATCTTTTTGTGTCGTCCCTGCGGGACTTGGCTGTAGTCGTCCTCATCACCGTATGCTGAAGCATACGGTTAATAAAGGGCTGTCCCTGCGGGACAAAACGGTTTCGGGTTTCGGGTTTCGGGTTTGGAATAAAAAAACAGGCAATAATTTTCGTTTTTTAAATCAGGTATGTAAAAATCTTTGTAATTTTGTCGTTTTATTTGACTTTATGAAAGTAGCAATTGTTGGCGTTAGTGGCGCCGTAGGACAGGAGTTTTTGAAAGTTTTGGAGCAAAGAAACTTTCCGCTGGATGAATTGTATTTATTTGGTTCTCAGCGCAGTGCAGGAACAAGTTATGTGTTCAGAGGCAAGCAGATTGAGGTCAAAGAGCTGAAAGATAACGATGATTTCAAGACGATAGATATAGCGCTGACTTCCGCCGGAGCAGGCATTTCTCGCGAGTTTGCACCGGCTATCACCCGTTATGGCGCCGTGATGATTGACAATTCCAGCGCTTTCCGTATGGATACCGATGTTCCTTTAGTGGTGCCGGAGGTCAATCCCGAAGATTGCGTCAACCGTCCCCGCAATATCATTGCCAATCCCAACTGTTCCACCATTATTTTGGCAGTAGTTTTGAAACCGATTCACGACTTGTCGCCCATTCAAAATGTGAGGGTAGCCACCTATCAAGCAGCCAGCGGCGCTGGTGCGGCGGCTATGGAAGAACTGAAAACACAAACGCAGCAGGCACTGAACAGCGAGCCGGTGACGGTTGAAAAGTTCAAACATCAATTGGCATTCAATCTGATACCACAGATAGATGTGTTCACCGACAACGACTATACCAAGGAAGAGATGAAAATGCACAACGAAACCCGCAAAATCATGCACAGCAACATGACGGTGAGCGCCTCAACCATCCGTGTGCCGGTGTTGAGGGCACATTCCGAAGCGGCATGGGTGGAAACTGCCGCTCCGCTATCCATTGATGAGGTGCGGAAAGCCCTGTTGCAGGCACCCGGCGTGAAGGTGCAGGACAATCCGGCACAGGGAGTCTATCCCATGCCACTGCTTGCTGCCGACGAAGACGATATTTTCGTGGGACGCCTCAGAAAGGACTTAGTAACGCCAAACGGAGTCCATTTTTGGTGTTCGGGCGATCAAATCCGCAAAGGAGCAGCGCTCAATGCTGTTCAGATAGCCGAATATCTGGTCTGTAAAAAACTTTTATCAATTCAATAAAAACAGGAAAAAATGATGAAAAACCTGTATATCACTATCATGTTGGTGTCGTGCTCAAGCGTTGCTACCGGCTACGCCCAAAAAATCAGCGATAGCGACAAAGCGCTGGTGGAAAAAATACAACAGGCAAACACAAAATATACCGGTATTGCAAGCCGTTTTAAACAAACGAAACATATTTCTGTGTTGGGCGAAGATGTCTTGTCGGAAGGTCATTTTTACTACAAGAAGCCGGATAAGTTGTCCATGCAGTACGACCAGCCCGTTGGCGATTTGATGCTCCTCAACGGGGAGCGGTTTGTGATGGTGAATGCGGGTAAACGCATGGTCACTTCGGCAAAAGCCAACAGCAAAATGCGATCCATGAAAAATGTGCTGTCCAACTGTTTGGCAGGCGATGTTTTGCAGTTGAATGCCGATGTGATTACCTGCGAGGACACTAAAAAATATAATGTGGTGATCGCCAAATTTGCGAAAAGCCCTAAAAACATTTACACAAAAGTGGTGTTAAGTTTCGATAAGTCAGATGGTAGCATCTCCATTCTCCGCACGGAGGAAAAAGACGGAAGTTACACGGTTTACGAACTGGTTGGCAAAGAATTTAACACCGCCATGGATGATACACATTTTCAAACTCCAAATAAATAGATTATGAAATACGCATTGGTAACAGGTGGAAGCAGAGGTATCGGTCGCGCCATTTGTCTGAAACTGGCAGATATGGGCTACCCTGTGGTCATCAACTACGCATCAAACAAGGCGGCAGCCGAAGAAACCAAACAATTGGCGGAAACAAAAGGCGTCGCAGCCGAATTGTTGCCCTTCAACGTGGCTTTGCCCGAAGAAGTGGAAACGGCGCTGAACGGTTGGGCAACAGCCCATCCCGACGACTATATCGCTGTGTTGGTGAACAATGCCGGCATCAGGCAGGACGCCATCATGGCGCTGATGCAGAACGAGCAATGGAATGAGGTCATTGACACCAATCTGAACGGCTTTTTCTATGTCACACGGCATTTGCTGAAAAATATGATGACCAAACGTTTTGGAAGAATCATCAACATCGTTTCCCTGTCGGGATTGAAAGGCTTGCCCGGACAAACCAATTATTCAGCCACCAAAGCAGCAGTGATTGGCGCCACCAAAGCGCTCGCACAGGAAGTAGGCGCTCGCAAAGTGACCGTCAACGCCGTTGCGCCCGGATTCATCGCTACCGACATGACCAAAGACATTGACCCAGCCGAGATGAAAAGACTGATTCCCCTCGGACGTTTCGGCGAACCGGAAGAAGTAGCCGAAGTGGCAGGATTTCTGGCTTCCGAAAAGGCGGGATACATCACCGGAGAGGTCATTTCCATCAATGGAGGGTTATATACATGAGCCGATGCTGTTAATCCTGTATGCTTTATTTTACGGCGTTTGCCGCTTACTGGCATTCTTGCCGTTAAGAGCGCTGTATGTGCTGTCCGACTTTCTGTATCTCATTCTTCGCTATGTGATAGGATATCGTCGCAAGGTGGTGTTGGAAAATCTGCGCAATTCTTTCCCCGAAAAAACAGAACAGGAACGGGTGAAAATGATGGAACAATTTTATCACTTCATGGGTGATTTATTTGTTGAAACTATCAAAATGCTGCATATTAGCGAAAAAGAGATTCGCCGCCGAATACACTGGCATAATCCTGAAATTCTGGAAGACTGGAAGAAGAAAGGAAAAAACATTTATTTTGTTGCCGGACATTATGGAAACTGGGAATGGAAAGCAGCCCTCGAACAGATTATCCCATATCAGACGGTATCCCTGTATCACCCGTTGGAAAACAGGTATTTTGACCGGTTTTATTACCGTCTGCGCACCCAATATGGCGCCGAAGTGGTCCCCTCTAACATGGCATTGCGAGCCATCAACAAATACCGGAGCGAAAACCAACCCATCATACTCTTCTTTATAGCAGATCAGGCGCCCAACAACGCTACCAATTACTGGAAACTCTTCCTCAATCAGGAATCCTCTATTTTCTTGGGTCCTGAAAGATTAGCACGCAAATACAATGCCGCCGTTGGTTTTGCTGAAGTGCGCAGAATGAAACGCGGGTATTACGAAGTGTTTATCACTCCGATTACTGAAAATGCCGCCGAAACAACCGACTATGAAATCACCGACCGCCACGTGGAATTGCTGGAACAAGCCATCAGGCGGGCGCCTCAATACTGGCTGTGGAGTCATCGCCGGTGGAAACGGAAACGCACAGCAACCCCGCAAGAAAATCCCGCAGTATGACCGACTTTTCGCATATACCATCCCCCTGTTACGTGATTGACGAAGATTTGCTGCGCGGCAATCTCGAAATCATCCGGGCGGTAAGCGAACGGGCGGACGTGGATATTATCCCCGCGCTCAAAGGTTTTGCCTTATGGGGCGTTTTTCCAACCATGCGCCCTTACGTGAAAGGCGTGTCTGCCAGTTCTCCCAACGAGGCGCGACTTGCCGTCGAAGAGATGAAAGCACCTGCCCACACCTATTCCCCCGCATATACCGACGCCGGTTTCGATGAAATACTGGCTTGCAGCAGCCACATCACTTTCAACTCTCTGAATCAGTACTGCCGCTTTCGCGAAAAAGTTCTCCGGTGTGGACATTCTATTTCAACGGGTTTGCGGGTGAACCCCGAATTGGCGCAAGTGGATACCGAACTGTATAACCCATGCGCCCCGGGTTCGCGTCTGGGAATGACGCAAGCCCAACTTGGCGAAACGTTGCCCAACGGTATTGAAGGGCTTCACATACACGCTCTCTGCGAATCGCCGGCAGAAGCCACGGCTCTGCTGATACAGTCTGTAGAAATGAAGTTCGGACAATTCTTTCCCGACATCAAGTGGATTAACTTCGGCGGCGGGCACCTGATGACGCAGAAAGACTATGATATTGAACTTCTTGTGAAAACATTACAGCGTTTTCGCGCAAAATATCCGCATATTCACGTGATTCTGGAACCCGGCGCTGCTTTCGCTTGGGAAACAGGCGTTCTGCGGGCTACGGTTGAAGATATTGTGATAAACGGCGGCATCCGCACAGCCATTCTTGATACATCTTTCACGGCACATCTGCCCGACTGCCTCGAAATGCCCTACAAACCGCGCATACGAGGCGCATACGAGCCTCAATCAGACAAACCACACTGGCGAATAGGCGGCAACAGTTGTCTGGCAGGGGATTACATGGGCAAATGGTCGTTTGAAGAAGAGCCATACATCGGTAAAACCATTGTTTTTGAAGATATGATTCATTACACTATGGTGAAAACAACCGCTTTCAACGGCGTTCCACATCCTTCCATCGGTGTTTACAGCGAAAGCAAAGGATTCACCCTGCTGAAAAGTTTCGGATATGAAGATTACAAAAATCGCTTATCGTGAAAAACCTGCACCATATATGGATATTGTTGATGGCGCTCTTTCCGCTCATCTCCGCTCAGGCGCAGTTACGCGATTTCAAATTCCGGTTTACCGCACGAATAGTGGCAGATGACAGTATATCCACTGCTTTGCGCGACTGCCACATTATCAACAAAACGCTGAATTTGGGTACAGTGAGCGATCAATTCGGCAATTTTACCATCACAGCCAACAAAAAAGACAGCCTTGAAATCAGCATACTGGGCTACGAAACGCTGCACATTGCCGTTGCCGATTCCATGTTTTCCAACAGTCGCGTTATCCGGCTGAAACCGGCAACGTATATGCTGGGCATTGTTGATATAGGACGGTTTTCCAGTTACGAACAGTTTAAACGCAACTTCATGAACACCAAAGTGGCGTCGTTTTCCACGTCGATAGACCCCGTCAACCGGTTTGAAGTAGCGCCACGCCTGTTGCCCGGACAGGGGGGCATCAATCTTGTTCCGTTTTATGTCAGCCCTGTCACTTATCTCTACAATTTGCTCAGCACCGAAGGTCAGCAAATGCGATACCTGCAGAAAATCATTGACGGAACGGCTGAACATATCCGCATCGGCGAAAAATTCAACGGCGACATCGTTCACCAGTTAACAGGACTGGAAAATGAAGAATTAGTCGAATTTATGTCCGGTTGCCATTTCACCAAAAAATTCCTTTTGTACGTGTCGCAGGAAGAAATCAACCACGCAATCATGCAGAAATACAAAGAATACGAAGCAAACCGCTGACTATATATCCGCAGGACTTTCACTTACAGCTGAGGCATATTGCTCAATAGTGATTCAATAGTGTTAATGATAAAATTCAAAAAACATTTCACTTTTTTACATTAGCACAATATTAATGTATAAATTACCGTTTTAAAATCACTGGTTGTTTTTTATTTTTCTGCTTATGTTACATAAAAACCGATATTCAAGTTTATTCCGGCACGATTACTGTCACGGCGGGCAATGCACCTCCCGTAACGATTGCTGTATCACAACAGAGATAAATATCATAAATATCCAAAAATAAAACCAAAAGAATCATGAAAAGATGGACAATGGCACTTTTTACAGCCGCTATATGCGTTGTATCGTGCAGTAAAAATTATGGAACAGATGTAAGAGAGGTAGCACCCAAAGTCGAAACTGTGATTTTTTCAGCAGACGGGAAAAGCGTAAAATATGGCATTGATGCCGAATGGAGTGATAAACCAGCTACATTCACAGTAACTCTTTCCAAGAACATACCGTGGAATGTGGAATCAACCAAACCACAATGGGTACATATCACCAAAACGGAAAAAACCTTTACGTTCACAGCAGACCCTATTGATTTGGTAGAGCCAAAAGCAGCCACAGTGTGGGTACAAGCAGGAGGCACATCAATACATCAAATTGTGGTGTCACAACAAGCAGCGCTTTCTGTTTCGCCATTGGGCGATATAGTTTTTCCACTTAAAGGCGCTGATAAAACTTATACCGTAACAACAAGTCGAAATCAAGCATGGAATGTCATATCCAATCAGTCATGGCTCACTGTCCGAAAAAATGCAACAGCCGGCACATTCACCTTGTCAGCCGCTGCCAATACCGGCACTACAGCGCCACCACCGGCTACGGTAACGGTCACCTCAGGCAAGGCGACGCCAATTACCATCAACGCCGAACAAGTAGCCCCTGAATTATCAGTCAGAATGAGGTATGATTCATTCACCACACTATCGGTGAGTTCAATGACTTTCAACGCTTTTGGTAATGCTGTAATAATTAACAATGAAAAGGCTTATATGCCTTCGGAGATGTTTTTTATTTATTCTACCAACACAGAGCCTGTGAATGTAACATCCAATTACAGTTGGTTAAAAGCAAACCAAACAAGCAAAATAATTGGTAATAACCTTGTGCCGGGTTTCACTGTTTCGGTGGAGCCGCTTAGTTTATCAGGTCAACCGGGGCAGATTGTTGTATCGAAACGTTCCGGCACGGTTACAGTAACGGCGGGCAATGCACCTCCCGTAACGATTGCTGTATCACAATTAGCTCAATCGGTAATATCAATAAATTAAAAACAAAAAGAACCATGAAAAGATTTGTGAGATTGTAAACTGCTCTGAAAGAGCAAAATCAATAGCACAAGGCAACGCCCTGTGGAACGGAATCCTCGCCTTTTGTAAGCCCCAACGGGGCATAATCGTTGGTTCGCCTGTGATAACGCCCTGTAGAGACGGTGCGCGCACCGTCTCTACGTTTTGATATTGCTACATCTCACTGGGCAATGCCCAGTGCTAATGATACAGGCTCTTTCAGAGCGATTTATTAAATCTTCCGAACACGACTGAGGTATGCCCCTTGTTGTTACATACACCTTTATTTTTAAATGAAAAGAGCCCTTAGGGGTTGTCAATAAATAAATGTATCAATTTGTGTATCCCCTAACGGGGAATTGAGGCTATATTGAGATTTATTTCTATTGATATGAATGTCGCGAACATTCCCCGTTAGGGGGATACATATCAATAGAAAATAGGATACAAGCATCCTCCAAAACCTCGTAGAGGTTTCACAAT
>JAITTD010000240.1 GCA_031287245.1 Bacteroidales bacterium | reverse complement strand
GCAAGATGGCGATGCCCGAAGATGAAATAATCGTAGTGCTTGTGTTTCAACTGTTCGCGGGCGTAGAGCGCCAGATATTCCTTGTCGATGCTGTGAAATTTGACTGTCCAGCCGTGCTTTTTCCGGTTGTGCTTCGACCACCGGATGCCGAAACCCATAGTCCAATAGGGATGGATGGCTACAAAAGGCACTTTAAGCACTTTGCTGGTGAAGATAGTGTTGAGCAAGCGTTCTGCCCAACTGACGGGACCCAGATTGTGCCCGTGCCCCACCAGAAAGGTTTTGTCGTTGATGGTGATTTCCTCCGGCTTGCGATGCACCGTCACACCCAGTTCGATGGTAAAATAATCACGCAGCCACATATCATGGTTGCCTGTAAAATAATGTATCGCTATGCCTTTGTCGGTCAGTTCCTGAAGTTTGCCCAGCAAACGGACAAAACCGCGGGGCACCACGTAACGGTAGTCAAACCAGTAATCGAATATATCGCCCAAGAGGAAAATGACTTCCGCATCGGTTTGAATACTGTCAAGCCATTGCACAAAAAGGAGTTCCCGCTGCCGGCTGGCTTCGTCGGGCGCCATTCGCAAATGCAGATCGGATGCGAAATAGACTTTTTTATGGGGTGTCAGCAAAAATTTCACTCAATCTCTTTTCTAATTCACCGCCGCGCAATCCTTTTGCAATAATGGTTCCTTCGTTGTCTATCAGGAAATTGGCAGGAAGGTTTTCCACATTGTACTCTTTCACAGGGTCAGAATCATAGTATTTAAAGTCACAAACGTTCGTCCATATCAATCTGTCTTCTTTGACGGCTTTTTCCCATGCGCCTTTGGTCTGGTCCAAGGATACCTGATAGATGTCAAATCCTTTGGCATGATATTTTTTAAATGCCTTCACCAGAATTTTGTTGTAATCGCGGCTGGTAGGACTCCATGATGCCCAAAAATCAAGCAACACGTATTTGCCTTTACCTGACGACAGTTTCTCGATTTTCCCGCTGAGCGAGGGTAGCGCTATTTCTGGGGCATCCTTTCCCAACATATACAGCATATTGTTGAGTTTTGCGGTGCGAAGGTTTTCCGTAAACTGCAATGTATTATTGTGCAGCATCTGCACGTGAGGAATTTCGGGATAACGCCTGTAGAACAGCGAATCTGCCTTTTGAAAATATTGAAGATCTTCCTCGTGGCTGAACAGAAATTCATTCGTACTTAATTTTTGATAAAGTGCATAAATAGTGGCTAATGATTTGGGATTCTGATTGATAAACCGGATGTTATAGGCACGCAAACTGTCAATTTCTCTCAGATAATCCCACACAAACTGCTGTCGGATATTCACAAAATTGCGATTATCCACATATTGTTGAAGCGCGTTGTTAATGGAATCCTCTACATGTTTGGTTTGTTCAAGCCTGAAATGCAGGCGTTGGATGTTTTTCGAGTCTTCGCTCCCTTCCACATTGTAGGTGAACGGAAAGTGGTGCACATCGCCCGTCACCTTTACTTTTTCCTTAGGGTGAAGTAAGAGCGTAACACTTTTGTTGTGAATCGTCAGTGCATAAAAGACAGGGTGGCTGATTTTGTAGTGAACCGCAAAACAACCTTTACGGTCCAGTAGAATGGTATCAATCTTAGTGGTTCGTGCATCTATTCCCAAGCGTTGCACATATACAGTATCACCGGAAGAACCGCTCAATTCCCCTTTAATTTGAATGGATTTTTCCTGACCGCAAGCGACAAAAAACACAACAACAGCGCTCAGTATAAAACATTTCTTCATAAAATCGACTTAATAAAAATATTTACCTTACAAAAAGTACATACAAAAATCGCACCAAATTTCACCTTTTAACGAAAAAAGGCTAAATCTTTTTTTCAGCCTACACATTTTCAAGTCCCACAGGGACGACACTTTATTAACCGTAGATTTTAATCTACTACGAATTCCCATTTTCACTCGAAACCCGAAACCCGAAACTTTAAACTTCAACACCCTTTTTATGAGCAATGGCAGATACAATCATCAATTGCAAGGCGTGATAGAGCAGGATGGGCAGGAGCATCAGTCCAGCGCCGCTGTAACCGGCAAAAATAACTTTCGACATGGCTGTGCCGTGCACCAACGACTTTTTGGAAGCACAAAACTGTGCGGTGATGGTGTCTTCGCGATTCATTTTCATCCGGCGGCAGGCAAAAGTCACTATTCCGAACACGGTGAAGAACAGCAACACCATCCCTGCGGCGCAGCATACGAGAGCGACAGCAGAAAACCCGTCGAACACACGATGGGTGAAGGATGAACAAAACGAGGTGTACACAATCAGCAGGATAATGGACTGGTCGAACATTCGCAAGCCGGTTTTGTGCTTTTCGGCAAAGGTTCCCCAGCGTCGGTTGAGCAGCATCCCTGCGGCTACAGGCAAAAGCACCTGCAAGGACAGTTTTGCCACCACGTTTCCTAATTCGTGGGCATCGAATCCGGTGCGTCCTGCCATCATCAGGCTCATCCACAAGGGGGTGATGAATACGCCCATCAGACTCGAAATGCTTGCATTGAAGATAGCAGCCGGTATGTTGCCCTTGGCGATGGACACCATCACCACCGACGAGGATACGGTGGACGGCAAGGCAGCCACGTAAAATATGCCCATCCAAAGCATCAAGTTCCGCTCGGTGGCGAAAAACGGACGAATCAACAGAATTAACAAGGGAAAAACGATGAACGTGGCGAGGTGTATCAATATATGCAACCGCCAGTTGCCAAGCCCCACGCGCAATTTTTCGCGGCTCAGTCGCAGTCCGTAAAAGAAAAAGATGACAGATATGCCACAGTTGGCGATGGAAGATAGCGAAAAAGCGCCTTGTCCGGATCCTGTGGCAGGCGCCACGTATGCAGCCCCCACAGCGGTAATCAGTAATATCAGGAAACCGTCAATGCCGGCTTTCGACAGTTGGCAGGCGACAGGGGTGCGTTTCGAGTTGCGTTTCTTACACATCGCGCTTTACCGTCTGCGTTTTTCCTTCTTTTTGTTGCGGTTGCCTGCATATTGTCTGTCCGGCTTTCTGCTTGCCGGTCGTGCGCTGTTTTCGTCGGCAATACCGAGTTTCAACGGACGGTCGCGGTACGCCATCTGTTGCAGTTCATTCATCACCTGCGTGGCATAAGGCGCAGCAACGCCAAAATAGGAATAAGTGTCAAAAAGGTCTATTTTCCCGACAGGCACCCTTTCGCCGGGCATCACTTCATTAATCATTTCGATGATATGCTGCGGCGCCAGTCTGTCTTTTCTGCCTATGTTGATATACAGGCGCGTAAAATTGGCGTCATCTACCGGTTTTGAACGGTCTTCTTTATTTTGTCGTGCCTTTTTGCCCCTTTCGGGTGACATTTCGCTGACGATATCGACCGCATCGCGGTAGTAAGTCAGGAAACGGTTAAATTCCAATGATACAAAGCGCTGTATCAGTTCCTGCTTGTCGAGCCATTCCAATTTTCGGTAGATGGCAGGCAGGTACGATTCAATCTGCGCATGGTCCACTTCCACTTTTTCCACGCGGTCAATCAGGTGAAAAAGTTGTTTCTCGCATATATTGCGACCTGTGGGCACGTCAGCTATCTCGAATTCTTTGTGAATCATATTTTCGATGCGACGTATCAGGTGTTTTTCCCTCAGGTTGACGATGGCGATGGAAATGCCGGGTTTACCCGCCCGTCCTGTCCTTCCGCTGCGATGGGTATATACTTCGGCGTCGTCGGGCAGGTTGTAGTTGATGACGTGAGTGAGGTTGTCCACGTCCAAGCCACGTGCGGCGACGTCGGTAGCCACTAACAGTTGAATGTTGTGGTTGCGGAACTTCTGCATCACGTAGTCGCGCTGCGCCTGCGACAGGTCGCCGTGCAGCGAGTCGGCGCTGTAACCATCGCGAATAAGGCTGTCTGCGATTTCTTGCGTTTCTATTCGCGTGCGACAGAAGACGATGCCGTAGATGTTGGGGTTGAAGTCGGCAATACGCTTCAACGTTTGGTATTTATCGCGGGCGTGTACCGTGTAGCAGATGTGTTTCACGTTCTCGGCGCCTGCATTTTTCTTACCGATGGTAATTTCCACGGGCGAGTTCATGTATTTCCGCGAAATGTCGGCTACTTCCTTGGGCATGGTGGCTGAGAAGAGCAGTGTACTGCGTTCTTGGGGCACCTGCGCCAATATTTCGTTGAGGCTGTCCACAAAGCCCATATTGAGCATTTCGTCCGCCTCGTCAAGAATGACGCGCTTCACCTGTCGCAGGCTTACTTTGCGCCGTTTGATGAGGTCGCACAGCCGTCCGGGGGTGGCTACTATAATATGCACGCCCTTTGTCAGCGCTTTGATTTGCTGCTCGATGCTCGCGCCGCCATACACAGCCAGCACCCGCAAACGGTCGATGTACTTTGAATAATCCTGCAAATCGTCGGCAATTTGCATACAGAGTTCGCGCGTAGGCGAGAGAATCAGTGCTTGCGGCACGATTTGCTCCAAATCGGTGTGCTGAATGACCGGAATGCCGAATGCTGCTGTCTTGCCGGTGCCTGTTTGCGCCAAAGCAACGATATCCGTCGTCTTTTCCAAAAGAAGAGGAATGACCTGTTCCTGCACAGGCATCGGATGTTCAAAACCAAGTTCGTATAAGGCTTTCAGGATGAGCGGAGATACAGATAAATTTTCGAATGTAATCATGTAATGTATTGAATGGCACCATTTCAGCATCGCTGCTACGTAAAGCGCCGGAAAAAAATTTAGGGCACAAAGATAAAGGTTTTAATTGAATAAATCATATTTTTTTTCAGAAATAGCCATTATAACGCTGTTATATTAAAAAAAAATACTACTTTTGCGCGCTAATTTTTTATATATAATCTTATAGACCTCATGAAGATTGCTTATGTATTTCCCGGGCAGGGCGCACAATATGCCGGAATGGGAAAGGATATGTACGAACAGTCGGCAAAAGCGCGTGATATGTTCGCAAAAGCCAACGAAATTTTAGGCTTTTCCATCACTGACATCATGTTTTCTGGCAGCGATGATGATTTGAAACAGACGAAGGTAACGCAACCTGCCGTATTCCTTCATTCTGTGATTTTGGCAAAGATGTTGGGCGACCGTTTTCGTCCCGACATGGTAGCAGGACATTCCTTAGGCGAGTTTTCGGCATTGGTAGCCGCCAAAGCCCTGTCGTTTGAGGACGGACTGCGGTTGGTTTCCAAAAGGGCGCGAGCCATGCAGAAAGCCTGCGAAGCGGTGCCATCGACCATGGCGGCCGTGTTGGGCTTGGAAGACGCTCAGGTGGAAGAAATATGCCACACCATCAAAGGCGTTGTGGCTGCCAACTTCAACAGCCCCGGTCAGGTTGTCATTTCGGGCACGGTGGATGCTGTGGATGCTGCCTGCGAAAAATTGAAGGAAGCAGGCGCCAAACGTGTTTTGCGTTTAGCGGTGGGCGGCGCTTTCCATTCGCCGGTGATGGAACCGGCGCGTGTAGCGTTGGAACAAGCCATCAACGAAACGGAATTTCTGTTTCCAGTATGCCCTGTTTATCAGAATGTGAGCGCAAAAGCGATCATTCATCCCGACGAGATCAAGGAAAACCTGATAGCCCAACTGACTGCACCGGTGCGTTGGACACAAGCCGTGCAAAATATGATTGCCGATGGCGCCACCGATTTTATCGAAGTGGGACCGGGAAAAGTTTTGCAGGGTTTGATTACAAAAACGAATAACACCGTGAATGCAGGCAGCGCTGAAATCACAAATTATTAAATATTGTCTGAACCTTGATTCTCATAAGATTAAAAAGATTTACATGATTATAAT
>JAITTD010000181.1 GCA_031287245.1 Bacteroidales bacterium | reverse complement strand
CCATTCCATTATCGGAGGTAATATCTGGCAGGTATTCAGCGTGGCGCCCCATTCGCGCATCATCCAGAAAAAAGCCGTCACCTCCAATTTTTCCGACGGAGGAGGAATATGAAAGACAGAGTGGTTTTATCGAAAGTTTAATCAATTACGTGAACAAGTTTCCCTGTATTTTGTGATGTGTGGAATACGCAAAATCGGCACTTTGTTGTCGTCAATAAATAAATGCATCAATTTATGATGTCAACAATACAATCTCCGTCCCGTTAGGGACAAAATATCGGTAGAATAGCAATACATCCCATACGGGTAAGAAGGCTTATTGCCACACATTCCGTCCCATACGGGACGGCAGGCGGCGTGTAAACATTTTCTACCAACATCCCCCGTCCTAACGGGACGATCCGCAATCTGTTGAAACATATAGCACCTCAAAATCAGATTTAGCCTAAAAAATCATCTCCGCAAGATACGAAGATTATTTTATTATGGTGACTTTTGTCATTTGAGCAATCTATTTGCTGTACCTTCTATCTATTAGGGATTTACAGGTACCAGTAGATCAGAAACAGAAAATTCATCTGTTCGCATATTGTCCGCCTGACATAGAGGAACAATATACCAACTATTGTCATAACTACCAACTTTTTTAACGTGCGCACCGACCAAATTGGATCTACCTGTAACGCTACAACCAACTCGCATACATTTGGTTGCTCTCTGTCCAGATTTAGCTTCCCAATACTCTAACCATGAGCCGTAACCATTGGGAATTAGGCCTTTTGTTCCGTTCAAATTTTTAACTTTAATCATAAAAATAAAATTTATTTAAGTAATACAATATATTTATATATCTTTCCTCTGTAAAAAACTTTTCCCATTGCACGCGCTTGGAAATCTCGAGATTTTCATCTAATTTTAAAATGCTTTTACCGCTCTTACTTTACATACCGAGTTTTTTTCGGCAGCAGAATAAGAGGTATTGATATAGAAATAAGAGGTATAAGCATATGAGCTGTTGGCTTCCTGCGAGCTCCAATAATAAGGACTAGAATTATTAAAATTACTACCATAGTATTGTTGCATGGTTATATTGATAACCGTTATGTGATCCAATATAATTCTTAGTTCATCCCTTACCGGTAAATACCATCCGGTAATACTTCCTGTATTTTTGGCATCGCACCATGCAAATGCCGGAAAAACTGTTGTCCAATTAGCAAACGTTTTTATTTTATTCATATTTGCCATTCCGTCTGTAGAACTTGTGGCTCCCGTTGTTGTTGTCCCGATTGACCATTGAGCCGTTGTTTCGTTCATCGAAACGATTTTACCATGCCGTCCGGTTATTTGGAATACCACTCCACGTACTCCGCCCACATTGTAATAATCCCCAACTTGATAACCGTCTTGAGTAATGGTAACTGTTTGATATAAAACGGTTACGGTTGCTTGTCGAAGACTTCCTGTTGTGTTTTGAGTTGCCGAAACCGTAACTGTATTGCCGTTTTTTGACACGGTACACCAACTTTGATTGCTACTGACAGTTGTCCAAGACGATACATTTGATGTTACGGTAAACGTTTCGCTGTTTGCCGGTGTTTTGGCAAAATTTATCTCTGTTTTTGATAAGGTCAGTGTTGGCTTGGCTTGAGTAATGTTGACTATTGCTGTTTGATTACCGGGCAAAGTAACCGTAACATTTGCGGTTCTATCCACAGCCGATTGATTTTCAGCAATAGCAACCGTTACCGTATTCCCGCTTTTGGTTGCTGTGCACCAACTTTGGTTGCTGTTTACGTCCCATGAAGAGGCGTTGGTGGTGACCGAAAACGTGTTTTGTGCTGCTACCGCAGTAAACGAAATGGTAGATGTATATAAAGTTAGTGTATGCTTTGCCTGTGTAACCGTAATTGTTGCTTTCTGATTATCGGGTAAGGTCACTGAAATTTCTGCAGTACGGTTTGCACCTGAAATATTTTCAGTGACGGTAACATTCACCGTATTACCGCTTTTGGTTGCTGTACACCAACTTTGGTTGCTGTTTACATTCCATGTCGAAGCATTGGTATACACTGTAAAGGTATTGGACGAAGCAAGTGCAGTAAATGAGATGGTGGATTTCGATAATGCCAACGTTGATTTGGCTTGAATAATATTAACTGTTGCTTTCAATTCAGGTGTAACGGCTACCGTGACCATTGCAGTACGGTCTGCACCCGAAAGATTTTCTGTTACTGCTACTGTAATCATGTTGTTCTGGTTGGTCACCGTACACCATGTTTGGTTGCTGCTTGCTGTCCACGTGCTGTTGGAATATACAGTAAATGTGTTCTGAGATGCAAGAGCCGCAAAAGAGATATTCGACGTTGAAATATCAATTGCTGATGCCGGTTGTATAATGGTGATTTCCGCCTTTGCCTTATTATCTTTTGTAGTAAGAGTAACAATCGCATTTCGTTGAATAACCGCAGTATTGGCAGTTGCACTGATAGTAATAGTGCTATTTTTATTGCCTGATGCGGGCGATATGTTACACCAAGCGGCATTGCTGCTTGCAGTCCATTCTGTATTGGAAGTTACCTGAACTGTCTGAGTGTTTGTGCTTGAGAAATATATTTGGTTGGTAGAAACTGAAATATTACCAGTGCCACCAGCTTGCACTATTTTGAGTTTTATCTCCTTGCCAATATCACTTTTCAACACCAAAGAGCATTCTCTTGGCGTAAAATCTGGGTTATTGGTTTTTGCATTGATTTTTATAGAATTGTATGGTGTCGTTTCATCGGGACGGTTATATGAAGCATTGCACCAATCCCCACCTTCAAACGACCATGAAAAAGGGAATAGCGAGGCATTGGTAAATTCAATGTTTTGTGATTCCGTTCCATTAAGGGTAATCGTTGCACTCTGCGGTTTTATCTCTTTTTCCGAACCGATAAAAGGACGCTGAAACTTTACTATAACCCGACCGACAAGAACATCATAAGTACTGACATACATTCGGCAATAAGTTTTTTTCGATGGCGAGTAGGCAATATAGCCGTGCCCTTCCACAACGGCAAGTTTGTTGACCCACCCCGTTTTAGGAATACTTGTTACCGCCGACAATCCTTGCACTTTCCCCAATGTAGCAAACAGAGCACCCGTAAAATTACCGTCTGCAACAGAGATGGCATTGTCTATCTTTTCAGTTGATTTCGTCATATCCAATGCAATTGTTCCTTCTGGGTCAGCAACTGCAGGATTGTTGAGGTCGTCGTTAGTTTCTTTAGAGGTGCAGCCGATTAGTATGCCTATAAAGCAACACAATAATATTACATTCCTTGCGATTTGTTCTATTTTTATTGATTTTTTCTCATCATCTATGCCATCATCCCTCCTGCTAAAATCATCAAGTGTCATACAAGGACCTCCTGAGTTCAAATTAACCAAATCACCTTTTACAAATGTATTCATTATTATCAAATTTTAAATTTTTTAAATTTTTCGCAAAAGTACAGCATAAATATCTATTTGTCACTATTTTATCAGGGCAAAAAATACCCGTTTTATGGCGTATTTTTACCGTAATAAGGGTAAAATATACCATGCTAAGACATATTTTATTGTTTTTCAGCAATATAATCGGCAAAAGAAATGAAAAAGTTGTAATTGAGGGCAAAAGAGATGCTTAACAGCAGATCTGTATCTATATGTTTATTTTTTAGCGTTTTACAAAAATTGCTTGGGTCGCAGTTCACTTGGTCTGCAAGCCATTTTTTTGTTCGCCCCTCGTCTTTCAATCGTTGGCAAATCAGTTCGCCTATATTTGGTTTATCCATCTTCACGCCTGTTTTACGCAAACAAAGAGCGTGAAACCGCTCGTTGATTGCTTATTTGACTTCTCGTGGCTCGGCAAAACCGTAATGTACACAAATAAGCACGAACAGTTCACGCTCATAGGCGTGAACCTTCGCAAACTTATTCCCGTACACTTTTTATGAAATTTTGCCGATTTCGAGAAGTGAGAATAAGAGCTAAAGCTCTAATCGATTATGTTTTAATAATTTGTTCTATCTATATCAATTCCTATTTTTGTCATTCGAGCACAAAAATAGCAATAATTTTTTGATGGTGCACTTTTTTCCAAAAAATAATGTACTTTTGCATCATTAAATGGTATGCGTCATTGTGTTCGCGATGGCGTATGAAAAGGGAATCAGGTGCAAATCCTGAACAGACCCGCTGCTGTAAGCTTCGATTCAACGGACAGTTGACAATGGACAATGAATCACCAATGCGTTGAATAACACTTTTGTCACTGGTTTCCCTCTTTCGGAGGGGCTGGGAAGGCATTTCAACGCAGAAGTAAGTCAGAAGACCTGCCAAAAAACAATGCTTTTCCGTATATCCCTCTTGGGGAAAGGCGGGAGAGGATGTTTTTTAATGCTTTCGAGGATTAAAGCGCCAAAAGATGTTGCAGAATTTATATTTTAAATTTCAGGTTTCAAGTTTCAGGATAGCGATGGTATGTTCGTCTGCGCTGCTATTGGGCGTTTGCGGTATGGCACCGGCGCAAACCGGCGCGGAAGAAGTCATAGCACGCAGCGACAGCCTCGGCGAAGTGGTGATAGAAGGCGTACACCCCACTTATGCGCTGTCCACACCGGCGCCGGTGCAGTCGCTCAAAGGGAAGGAACTGCAACGGATGAGCAATCTGTCGGTGGCAGATGCTGTTCGTTACTTTTCGGGCGTGCAGATAAAGGATTTTGGGGGCGTCGGCGGGTTGAAAACCGTCAACATCCGCAGTATGGGTACCAACCATTTGGGCGTTTTCTACGATGGCATACAACTCGGCAACGCGCAGAACGGACAAATCGACCTCGGCAAGTTTTCGCTGGACAATATGGAAGCCATCGACCTCTACAATGCCCAGAAAAGCGATATTTTCCAATCTGCCAAGGAATATGGCTCGGCGGGCACGATATATCTTCGCAGTATAAACCCTGTATTTACGGACAGCGAGAAGACAAAAATCCGCGTTAAATACCGTACCGCTGCGTTTCAGAATATTGACAAGCCTCTTTCCTGCGGACTGATTAATCCATCGGTGCTGTGGCAACAGAAATTGAGCGAAAAACTGAGCAACACTGTGAGCGCCGAGTGGATACATTCCAACGGACGGTACAAATACCGCTACAAGCGCGTCAACAGCGACGGCAGCACGGCTTACGACACAACGGCTATGCGCTACAATGGCGATATTGACGCACTGCGCGTGGAAGCCGGTCTAAATGGCGCTATTCGCAACGGCGACTGGAACATCAAAACTTATTTCTACTCATCCGAGCGCGGATTGCCGGGCTACATTGCCGGCAATCTCTTCACCCACGGGCAACGGCTTTGGGACACCGACGGCTTCGTGCAAGGCTCGTTTCGCAAGGAATTTGGCAAATATCACCTGCGTGTGAACGCCAAATATGCTGCAGATTACACTCATTATCAGGATCATGATCCGACAGCAACCATCCAGCACGACGATATTTACCGGCAGCAGGAGGTCTATCTCAGCGCGGTCAATCAATACGACATTCTGCCGTTTTGGAGAGCCTCGTTGGCAACTGATTTTCAGTACAACACACTGAAAGCCAACACGCCACAGTTTGCACGTCCGCAACGTTTCACCGCATTGACCGCATTGGCTTCGGCGCTTGATTTCAGTTGGGTGAAACTGCAGGCAAGCCTTCTGAGCACTGCCGTTTGCGACGAGGTGGAAACGGCGCAGGCAACTCCTGTCAGAAATAAGTTTACCCCGGCAGTATTGGCGTCATTCAAGCCTTTTGAGAAAAAAGATTTCCATCTGCGTGTGTTTTACAAGGATATTTTTCGGATGCCCACCTTCAACGACCTTTACTACGCCTATATCGGTACTTCGGCTTTGCGTCCTGAGTCGGTGCGGCAATGGAACGCAGGCTTCACCTGCGAAAAACTTTTTCCCGACTGTGTATTCAGGCGGATGACCATCCAAACCGATGCCTATTACAATGAAGTGAAGGATAAAATCGTTGCAGTGCCCACATCCAACCCGTTTCGCTGGCAGATGATGAACCTCGGACGGGTGGAAATACGCGGTGTGGATGCGGCTGCCAATGTGTTGCTGGCGGTGTCGCAGATGTATCTCACCGTTCGCCTCAATTACACCTTTCAGAAAGCGCAGGATTTCACGCCTCACAAAAACCCCGACGACAAACAGTTTTACGGCGACCAAATTCCATATATCCCGTGGCACAACGGTTCAGCGCTTGCCGGCATCGTATATCGGCAGTGGGCGTTCAATTACAGTTTCATCTATGTGGGCGAACGTTACAACCAGAAAGCCAACATCCCCGCCAACTACACCCAACCGTGGTACACTAATGACCTGTCCCTGTCGAAAGAATGGGATATCAGCACCTGCCGACTGACCGTTACCGCCGAAGTCAATAATGTGTTGAACCAGTATTACGACGTGGTGCTGAATTACCCTATGCCCGGACGCAATTACCGGCTCACGGTCAGTGTTCAATTATAAATGAAAAGACAATGAAAATCAAAAACAGAAAAATCAAAAATATTCTTTTGGTGAGTTGTTTCATCCTTTTGCTGGTTTTTTCGTGCCGCAAGGATGAGTTGGTAACGCAGGCGGAAACGATTGATTTGCAGGCTGGCGATTCCTTGTCGGCAGTAACGGGCTTTTTCCTGCTCAACGAAGGAAATATGGGCAGCAACAAGGCTTCGCTCGACTATTTCAGTTATACGACCGGTCAGTACCGCCGCAACATTTATGCCGAGAAGAATCCAACGGTGGTGAAAGAGTTGGGAGATGTGGGCAACGACCTGAAAATTTATGGCAACAAACTGTATGCCGTCATCAATTGTTCCAACAAGGTGGAAGTGATGAGCGTGTCGGACACAGCGCGGCGCATCACGAAGATTGACATTCCCAACTGCCGCTACATCAGTTTCCACAAAGGCAAGGCATACATCAGTTCCTACGTCAGCCCCGTAGAAATCAATCCCGACGCCGAACGGGGAAGCGTGACAGAGATAGACACCGCCTCGCTGCAAATACTGCGTTCCGTGCAGGTGGGTTATCAGCCGGAAGAGATGGCGGTGGCAAACGGCAAGTTATACGTCGCCAATTCGGGCGGATACGTGTTTCCCAACTACGACAACACCATTTCGGTGATAGACCTCCATACTTTCACCGTCGCCAACACCATTGAGGTTGCCATCAACCTGCATCGCATGAAAGCGGATGCTTACGGCGACCTGTACGTTTCCTCGCGCGGCGATAACGAAAACATCCCGTCCAATCTTTACGTCATCGACACCAAAACCGACTTGGTCAGAAAAGCGTTGAACATTCCCGCTTCCAACCTTGCTATTTGCGGCGATTCGCTCTATGTGAGCGGCGGATGGAACCGGTACACGCCCAATGCCGACATCAGTTATGCGATAGTGAATGTTCGCACCGAAGAGGTGGTCAGCCACGCCTTCATCACCGATGGCACCGAGCAATACATCGATATCCCCTACGGAATAGCCGTCAATCCACAAACAAGGGAAATTTTCGTCACCGACGCCAAGGATTACATTACCCCCGGCACCCTCTACTGCTTTACCCCCGACGGCAAAAAGAAATGGAGTGTGATGACGGGCGATATTCCGGCTCATATCGTATTTACGGGAACGAAATAAGGTTTTGCGGTAGAGATGGTTCGTGAAAAAAATAAAAAAAATCGTCAATTATAAAATAATTACTACTTTTGTACTCATTCTTTAATAATTATCATTTCAATTTAAAGCATTATGATTAATAAAGTAATTTTAGTGGGGCATGTGGGAAAAGACCCCGAAATACGCCATTTGGACAGCAACCAATCGGTGGCGAACTTCACATTGGCTACCAACGAATATTATGTGAAAGACGGCACCCGCATTGAGCAAACCGAGTGGCACAACATTGTTGCATGGCGGCAAACAGCTGAATATGCTGAAAAGTATATCCGCAAAGGTTCGCTACTCTATGTGGAAGGTCGTTTGCGCACCCGTTCATGGGACGATAAAGAGGGTGGCAAACATTATACGACTGAGGTGGTGTCTGATACCATCCGAAATCTAACGCCAAAACCGGCAACAGCGGGAGGTAATGAGCCAAAGGAAGAACCGGTAAAGGGGGAAGCAAGCACTCCTGCTGATGATTTACCCTTTTAGTATTCACGTATAAGCATTTTTTTGGATACATACCCTTATTCCTCTGCCTTGCCCGTGTGGTATAGTGTGGCGTACATAGCAGCAATTGCAGTGTGCGGCTTGTTTGTCGTGTTTTTGCTGCTCTTTGGCTATTTATTTTTAGTGCAACGCTTGGAAAAAACATCGTCGCGCAAGTGGCAATGGCTGTCTGTGGGGCTTCCTGTGGTTGAGAAGTTGTTTGCACCCTTGCTTTGGCTGGCTTCCAAGAGAATAGACCGACACAAGCAACAGAGCGCCGAATGGCAGGAAAAAACATCGGAAACGGTGCTGGAAAACGAAAATATCCTGAAAGGGATCGAAAAATTCGGAAATATTGACGCCCACGCCATTATGAAATCGCGCATGGACGTGGAAACCGTCAATCTGAATGTCGCATTTCCCGAACTGCTTCGTTTTGTCAACGAATCCGGCTATTCGCGACTGCCGGTACTTGACGACCGCGACAATGTGAAGGGCGTGCTGTATGTGAAAGACGTGTTGCCCTTTGTGCAGGAAGGCGCTGATTTCAACTGGCAGTCGCTCATCCGCGAAGCGCATTTTGTGCCCGGCAACAAGAAAATTGACGACCTGCTGAAAGAATTTCAGGCAAAGAAGATACATATCGCTGTCATTATCGACGAATACGGAAGTATGGCAGGAATCGTAACGCTGGAGGACATTCTGGAAGAGATAGTAGGCGACATTGCCGATGAATCGGACGATGACGAACCTGAATATCGACAAATAGCCGACAACATTTACCTTTTCGACGGCAAAGTGCTTCTCAATGACTTCTATCGTATCATGCACATAGAAGATACCATTTTCGACGAGGTGAGAGGTGAAGCAGACACCTTGGCGGGGCTGATTCTCGAATTAAAAGAAGAAATACCGCAAAAAGGCGATTCTGTGGACTACGAAAATTTCGCTTTCAGCGTGGAAGAAATGGAAAACAGGCGGATTAAACAAATTAAAGTGGTGGTCAATGAATAAAATTTTCATGCTTGCTATCGTGGTTTTGTCCGTTTCGTGCCGGCAAAATGAATTTCCCAAACCACATTCCTATTTCAGAATAAGTTTTCCCGAAAAGGAATACACGAACTACGCAGGCGATTGTCCTTTTACGTTTGAATATCCCGTTTACGGAAAAATAACGCCCGTAGCCAACCATACGGACGAACCCTGCCTGTTCAACCTGAGTTTTCCGGCATATAAAGGCACTTTGCATCTAACCTACAAAGCCATCGACAAAAATCTCGACCTTTTGCTGGAAGACGACTGGACATTTGTTTTCAAAAAAATAGCCCAGAAAGCCGACGCCATTGACATACACAGCATTGCCAACCCCGACGGCAAGGTATATGCCACCATCTACGACATCAAAGGCAATGCCGCCTCGCCGGTGATGTTCTACGCTACGGACAGTACACGGCATTACCTGCGCGGCTCGTTCTATTTCAGCACACCACCCAACTATGATTCATTGACGCCTGCCATCCAATTCTTTCGCAAGGATGTTGTTCATTTGGTGGAAAAATTAAATTGGAAAAATTAAATACAGACAAAATTGGGATTATTATTACAGACAGAAGTATTTAGCGGTTGCCAACTCGGAATTTGGCGAATCTGTGAGGACTATGACACTTTGCTCCAAACGGTTTACCTGAATGAAGCCGATATTGCGCGGCTGAACAAGTTTAAAAATCTGAACCGCAAAATCGAATCGCTCAGTGTGAGGGCTTTGCTCCAACAAATGACCAACCCGCACGCACGCATTGTTTACAACGATGCACGCAAACCGTTTCTGGCAGACAATTCATACAATATCAGCATTTCCCACTCGCATCGGGCTACCTCCATTCTATTGGGAAAGAACCGTTTAGTGGGAATCGATTTGGAATATATGTCGCACAACATCGAAAAAGTTGCCCACAAATTTTTGAACGACAGGGAGGTCATCACTTTCGACCCCTTACAAAGAATGGCGCATCTTTATGTGCACTGGTGCGCCAAAGAAGCGCTTTACAAAATTTGCGACAAGGTGGATATTAATTTCCAAACCAACCTGACCATCAAACCCTTTGAAATTGGGGCAAAAGGCAACATTACAGGCGTGGTGCAAAACAACCTCCGCAACGAGGAATACGAGATGCGCTATACGATTATCAACAATTACGCATTGGTATATTGTGCCAAATAAATTCAGCAGTAAAGCGACTCTACCGGCTTGTCGCTGAATGGGATTAAGCATGCTTCGATACACCATCGAACCATGCTTCGATTCATCTTCGAACCATGCTTCGATTCACCTTCGAACTATGCTTCGATACACCTTTAAGGGCGCCCTTAGTAGCTATATTCATCGGCATCCACCCTTATTCCCTTATTTTGTGGGGCGAATAAGGGAATAAGGGGAGGCTGTTCTTGCAAAATGAAGATTTTTTACCGGCGTATTGATTTTTTTTGCTTTATTTGCATGATTTTTATTGATAAATTTAATCCTCAAATTCTATGTTTAAAAAAGTATTTTTCGTAATGGCAGTTGCTGTTTTAACAGCAGGCATCGCGCAAGCAGAGGTAAGGATCGGTGCACGTATGGGCTTCACCTTCACTAATGCCTACGACACTGATTTCGATACCGGATTAAGGATGGGAATCCAATTTGGAGTGGCGGCTGATTTTGCTTTGAAAGGCGCCTTTTCCATCCAGCCGGGCGTGGTCTATTCACAACAGGGCGTCAAACTCAAATTGCTGCACTACAACCCTGATAACGACAGAGAGATGGAATACACTGACAGAATCAGGTTGAACTATGTTCAAATACCCGTTTATGCCCAATTTAAAGTGAGTAAATTTTATGTTCAAGCCGGTCCCTACCTTGGCATTGCGACAAGCGGGAAGAGCAAACTCTCAGAAGGAGGCGCCATTGGTGGTCTTATCAGCGCTTTAGGACTGGCTGACGAAGAAAAAATAAAGTTCGGCAACGAACCGGGTCAAATGAACCGTTTTGAGTTTGGATTAGGCTTTGGTGCAGGCTTTGCCTTTCGAGTAGTACAGTTGGGTATGAACTACAATTTGGGCTTAACCAGCCTGAACTACACCGAACGGCTCAATAATGAAACGATGAAAATGAAAAACAAGGGAGTAACCGTTACCGTAACGCTCCTGTTTGGGAAATAATTACGAATTACGAATTAAAAATTACGAATCCGACAGGGTCCGTAATTCGTAATTTAATATTTCGTCCATTGTCCACACAAACGCCCTCAGTCCTTGCTGTTCGGCTCCTTCATCCAATTGGCGCAAGGCTTCCAGCAGGGTGGGCACTTTTTCGTCATCTATGAATGTCAGCACTGCCACATTCATTCCGGGCCACGCATGGCTGCCGTAGTGCGGTTCGCCGGTGTTGCTTCCGCGTCCTTTGACATCTGTCCACTGCGTGAATCCGCGAACATGGTAACGGTCCAAGATATTGTACACCTGTTCCGTATGAGCCTGATTGTATGAAATAAAAACTGCTTTCATATTATTTTATTTTTATATAACGTTTTAACGATTTCCAGTTATAGACGATATGGAAAATCCCCACTGTGATAAACAAAATTCCAACCAGCCCATGAACATGTTTCCATACATGGCAGGCTACTTCGTTTGTAAGTTCCGTTGCGTGAATCATGGCAGCGGAAACGGGCAGCACGATAAATACCGCCA